>JAGTUW010000292.1 GCA_018224345.1 Bacteroidota bacterium | reverse complement strand
GCCCGCCGATATAGGTGATATGCTCGAAACGCATCTCGCGCAGGGAGAAGACAGCGACAATGATGTCCGCATACGTGTACCCGGATGTGTCTTTCAAGCCGGATTGCCAGGCATTGGGTGTGACGGGAAAATCCGGTGAGTCCGTCCAACCGACAAGGACGATGCGCTCGTCACGCGCAACGATGATATCCCGGATCTGCTCCTCTACAACGCCTCCGAAATATGTCGAATACACGAGTTGCTTGTCGTCTTTCGACACTACGGCCATATAGGCATCGCTCCAGCCCCGGCCGCCATCGGCGAAGGTGTTCTGATACGCATCCTGCGTTACAGGCAGATCCGGCGCATCTGTTTCTCCGGTAAATACTATGTAGCGGTCCGTTTCCGCCAGACCGGAGTAGGCGGTTTCCCAGCCCGCCACGCCACCGTGGTAACTGCAGAAGTCGAGCGCCAAACTGCTGTCGAAGATGGCTATCCAGGCATCGGTGCGACTCAGCCACCCGATCTTCCTGCTCTGGAAGGCGTCCGGTGTCACGGGGAGATCGGTAGATCTGGTGTCGCCTGTCATCACGATGGAACCGTCCCGCATTTTTATGACTCTGTCGGTTGAAGTTCTGCGGTTACCCCCGAAGTAACCTGCATGCAAAATCCCGAAGGTCTCGAGCGAAAGCACCGCGAACCAGGGTGAGGCGTCATCTCCTGGCGCAGTCTCCAACCATGCTGTTCCAGTGGTTGGCAGGTCTTTTGAATAACCACCGATCACCACAAGTAAACGGTCGTCGTCCAGGATAACTGCGTCAACTGCCGCATCGTTATCCGATCCTCCCAGATAGCTGCAATACAGCAGTTCGCTGCAGTCGCTGTTGAACACGGCGATATAGCCGTCCATCATGTCGGTAAAGTCGCTTTTCAACGCGTCGGGAGTCACCGGAAGGTCACGCTCCATTGTGCGACCGATTATGATGATGTGGTCGCGCTTTGAGTCATGGAACATCCTATTTACATACGTTTCATCTCCGTCGCCCCCGAAAAGTGTCAACAGCTCCCAGTAGCGTTCCCCGGATTGCGCGCTGACGGTGGAGTAAACGCAAAGCAATAAAAGAAAGAACACAGGGAGCAGGAGCGCAGGTGCGCTCCGCTCCCTGTGTCCGGACAGTTGCTGGATGCCCGGCCTCATTGGGTCACCACCACTTTCGCTGTGCGGACACCGTCCGGTCCCGGAGCAGCCAGGATGTACAAGCCGGGGGCGAGGCCACGGACCTGCTTGCGCCCGTGCGCACTGCGTCCATTGTGCAGCAGCGGCGCCTCGGCCACGCGCCGCCCGAGCAGATCGTAAAGCAGCACTGTAGCCGTTTCCGGCGAAACGCCCTCAACCACAAAGCGTATCTCACTCCGAGCGGGCTGCGGATAGATTCGAAACGCATCCCGCTGTTGAGCTTCGCTTCCTGCGCGCGAAGACACGCTTCGATTTCTCGAAGGCTCTCCCTCCAGGTAAGCTGGGCGAAGGCCACGCACAGGAACTGATCCCTGCAAGAAAAGTCCTTGACCTTGTGCTTGCCACAATAGCGCTTGACGCAGGCAGCAAAATGCTTTCGCGGAATATGACCCATGAGCTGGGCGAATATTGTCTGGCCAGAGTACATTTTTCTCGTCCTCTTTTTGTGCACGAGAAGGATACAAGGAAACGGGGATTCAGTTCAAGTCGTGTCCCGATGACAATGGCGGTAACTGCTTGTCATTTCACTTGTTGCTGGTGACCGTTGGACGAACGTTGGGACAGTAGTGTTGTCAGGTCTGGCAAAACAATTGTGTCTGTAATAGTTTGTGGTTTTAATGAATTCAGAGACCTTTCAATAAGTGTTTTGTAAGCTCAATTGCATGTTTGCGATTGACGCTTTTGTCATTGTCTACTTGAACATGAACATGCATCATCACTCCTTTGGACAAGAAAGTAAGTTGACTAATATTTTCTCCCCAAACGGCACGCTCTCCCAGTTCTGTTAGCTCTTCTGGATTTTTATAGACAGATGTAGACCGATCAAACATAGAAGAATTGGCATCTTTTACAAGTACAATCAGCACTTTACTTTCTATATCATATTCAACTACTGTTGTTCCGATAGTTTGAGATTTTTTTCTGATCCCATCCTTCCATTTAAAAGTACAGGTAGGGTAAGTAAGCTTTTCGTCTTCCTTAATCACATTAATTCCTTCCGGAATAGGAATGTGGGACTTTACAACTTCAAGTGATATGAGTTCACAAGGACTCTCAAACGAAACGCCATTATCAGCAGTAGTTTTTGTTGATACTGTTGTCTGGTATATTTCTGTGTCGCTTTTTTCCTGAGCGCAACTCGCAGGAATCACAGAAGCAACTAATATGGCTATGTAAATTGAAATTATTTTTTTCATTTTCTTAATATTTAAATTTTGTTTCTACTATTTGCATTTCAGGAATACTTGCTAATTTTTATATGGTTTTCCTTTCTGTACTTTTTCTGTTAATTGTCCGCCTGTCCATGGTTGTTGTGTCGTCCTTTACGCTTGCTGGTAACTCGCTTATACCAATGATTTTTTCATACAATACACACGATTTCCTTTGGGTATGTATGGAAGCACTCTGATTATCCGCCTCTTTCCGCTGTTACAGGTCATCTAAGGGTGATTGCGTGCTTTGTATGCTCGTTTCCGTTACATGCGTGTAGATTTCCGTTGTGCGTGAACTGGAGTGTCCCAGTAATGAATGAATATATCGAAGACCCACTCCTTTTGCAAGCAGAGTCTTCGCATAGCTGTAACGCAACCAATGCAGTGTCACTGGCTTTTTGATTCCTGCCTTGGCCAACACCTGCTTGAGGACGCTTTGGAGGCTCTACTCGCTGTACCTGCTCCCCGGCTGACGGCCTTCAAAAAGCCATCTTTCGGGACGATATGCCTTGCAGTACTCACGCAGCATGGTTATGACATTGTCGGAGATGGGAACAACTCTGTCTTTCCTCCCCTTCCCGCACATCACCTTCAGTAAATGCCGCTTGCTGTCCACCTCTCACGGCTTCGGGGATAGCAGTTCAATCCTGCGCAGACCGCAGGCGTAGATGGGACTTAACAGCCTGACAGACAAGCTTCGATGTCACGCAGGCTCTCACGCCAGGTAAGCTGGGCGAATGCCATGCAGAGGTATTGGTCACAACAGGAAAAGTCCTTGACCTTCCGCTCGCTGTTGTATCGTTGAACGCAGGCAGTAAAATGTTTTCTCGGGAGGTAATCCATGATCTGAGCGAATATGGTTTGGCCTGTGTACATCCTTCACGTCCTCTTTTTGTGATCGGAAAGGATACAGGGAAAAGCGTTTTACATTCAAGTCGTGTCCCACTTACATTACTTATAATCTACTGTCATCAAAAGTTTTACAGCTTTATGGCATTACAACGTTGGGACAGCAGTGAACTGAAATATAAATAAATTCAAAAGGAAGAAAATAGTAACTCGAAAACGAAAAATTGGTTTCTGCAAAATAATAAGTCACATGAAGCCGTGCACCATTATGGTCTTCATTGTTGTCGGCATCGTGTTTATTTCCAAAGTCTGGAATAACAACACCGTTTTGTTCAACGTGATGATGTGGGATACTGCGTTCGACTATGATACTAATCAAAAGCAGTAATATACACCAGCAATATATTTTTTTTTCTTGTCATTTAAAATGATAAAGCTTTGTCGCAATCAATAGTCCATTGAGCAAATTCTACCATATTACTCAATTTAACACCTCAAGAACAGGAATTTTGTCATTTCCACGTGCTTCTGAACATCCGCCACAACTTTTAATCTCCACCGTTTCTAATCACAACTTTCAACATTCTTTCAATGTTGTAATATCCATTTGCTGTGTTCTGATTTGGCAAACCACAAAAAACAGCGTCAGCAAGTAAGAAATTTTTTATTTCTACTTTGTCACCGTGTTCCTTTTGAAGCGTCATTGCCATTCTCAAAGCGTTGTATGCTTTCTCAGTCCCATAAGGTGCGTCATTGATGATAATCAATATTTTCCGCATTTTATTATTTTTTATTCAGTTAAAATTTTTTGTTTCGTTGATTGTCTCTTTATAATTGCTGGTAGCGCTCGTGTAAATGCCGTCATCGCCTGCGAAGGCCAGCACGCCGAACTGCCCCCTGCTTGCAATCACCGGGCGCGGTTGCTGCTGGAAAGGACCCCACATTTTCCGCCGTGAGTACTACACATTCGATCGCATAATTCAGACATGCGACGTTGCGCACATCGTCGACGGCCTTCCCGCTCATCACATAGGTCTTGCCGTTGGCGCGGAACATCGCCAGCGTCAGCGAATCATGCGCATCGATTTTCTGCTGCGTGCCATACCTGGTCGACGAAACGTCCTCCCCGGCAAGGTCACCATACGAATGCGCGGCCGGGACGAAGCGATCGAGAACTGGTTATCGTTCCAGCCATCCTGGTCCGGATGCTGCTTCACCGGTATTACCAGCACGCAGGGCGGACCTTCGTGGTATGGCTCCGAGACAATGGGGAGATGGAAGTGCGCCGTGTCGATGGGCGTGATGAGGTTCAGGGTGTCGTTGGTGGCATCAGGCACGTAGTAGCGCAACCACCCCCCTCCCCCCGATAAGCACGAATAATGCAGCAACGAAGTATTGCATTTCTTTCTCCTTTTTGTGATGTGACCATGGGGCGCTTGTATATAGAACGTGTCTCGTCACTGAAAAGAAATATTTTCCGGTTGAAGGACGTAGTTAAGGAAGAATATGTTGAAAGTCAAGTCGGGGGTGAGCGAGAGCGAGTGAGCACGAATCCATTGAAGCTCAGTGATATAACAAAACGTCAGAACAGCGACTATTCGGAAAATATCGAGGTTGATTGTTGCACAGGGACATCGGTTTCAGCGGAGAGCCGTCAGTTATCGCCGTGAGAGTATGGAGCATACCAACGGACAGAGCCTGCCGCATGGCCGGTGGGGAACTGATCGCGGTGACGAAGGAGACGGCCCGCTACTGATCGTCTTCACCCTCATCCGCATTGCGTTCGCGATAGGCGACTTCCGCGTAACGGATGAACATTTCCTGGCTGTTGATGCGTTCGGTATCCGGTGGAAGTTCATGGCGGGTATACCTGCCGTCCGGATGGAGGATATAGGATTTGGCGGTATCGGCCAGTATGGTAGGAACGATATGGTTGAGCAGGCGGTCCTTGATCTTCGCATCCTCGACGATGAACATGGCTTCGACGCGGCGGTTGAGGTTCCGCGGCATCCAGTCGGCGCTGCTGAAAAACACTTCCGGGTCCCCCGCATTCTCGAAGACGAAGACGCGTGTGTGTTCGAGAAAGCGTCCGATGATACTGCTGACGCGGATAGTATCACTCAGTCCCGGGACACCGGGCTTGAGGCAGCAGATGCCCCGCACGACCAGATCGATGGGGACCCCTGCCTGCGAAGCACGATACAGCGCACGGATCACCTGCGCATCAACCAGTGCATTGAGTTTTACGACGATGCGTGCGTCTTTCCCCGCCTGTCTGTTTTCCATCTCACGCTGAATGAGAGCGAGAATTTTCTGCCTGAGGGAGACCGGTGCGATAATGATTTTCTCCCAGTTGGTCTGATGCGAATATCCGGTAAGGTAGTTGAACAGGCCGGTGGCCTCGAAGGCCATGTCGTCGTGACAGGTGAGAAGACCGAAATCGGTATACAGACGCGCCGTGATTTCATTATAGTTGCCGGTACCGAGGTGCACATAGGTTTTCAACCCCTTCCTTTCCCGGCGCACGACGATGGAGATCTTGCAGTGTGTTTTCAGGCCGATGATGCCATAAACCACGTGCACGCCCGCCTGCTCGAGCTGCCGTGCCCAGATGATATTGTTCTCCTCGTCGAAACGCGCTTTCAGTTCGATAAATGCCGTGACCTGTTTACCGTTGAGCGCAGCACGCGCCAGGGCCTTGACGATACTCGAATCACCGCTTGTGCGATACAGGGTGAGCTTGATCGCCAGCACAGCCGGGTCGTCTGCTGCATCCTCGATGAACTCGACGATGGAACTGAATGAATCGTAGGGATGGTGAAATAACAGATCGCCATCATGAACGCGATCATAAATATTGCGATCACCGCGCAGTTCCTCGATGATGCGAGGCGTGAAAGGCGGGTCTTTGAGATGTTTGATCGGCAATCTGGTCAGATCGATGAAGTCGGCGAGGTTCAGGGGACCTTCGATCAGATAGAGGTCTTCTTCCCCAAGATGCATGGCGCGCTGCAGCATGCGTGTCACCATGCGTGGCATGTCGCTATCGATTTCCGCCCGTACCACAGCGCCCCAGCGTCGTCTGCGAATCTGCTCCTCGATAGTTTTCAGCAGGTCCGAGGCCTCGTCGTCGGCAATTTCGAGATCGGCATTGCGTGTAATGCGGAAGCGGTAGGAATCCTTCACCTGCAATCCGGGGAAGAGCGCATTGGCATTGGCCGCAATCACCTCTCCGAGCAGTACGTAGTGATAGCCGACATGTCTGACCGGGATCTGCACGAGGCGCGGAATCACCGGCGGCACCTGCACGACGGCCACCCGCTCTTCGAGAGTGATCGAATCCACTACCGTAATCACAAGATTGAGCGAGCGATTGAGCAAATGCGGGAAAGGGTGTCCCGGGTCTATTGCCAGCGGGGAAAGCACGGGAAACACATGATCCATGAAATAGGATTCGCACCATTGGCGGGCTTCTTCGTCCAGTGATGTATACGGGTGAAGGTGGACATTCTCCTCTTCCAGGCCGGGCAGGATGTCGTTGAGAAAACACTCCGACATGGCCTTGTTCATGCGGCAGACTTCCGTGCGTACGGCATGCAGCGTCTCTTCCGCTGTCATTCCGTCGGAAGGCAGATCGGTCACGCCAAGTTCAATCTGTTGCTTGAGGCCGGAGACGCGTATCATAAAGAATTCGTCAAGATTCGACGCCGTGATACAGATGAATTTCAGGCGTTCGAACAGAGGAAGCGACGGATCGAGCGCTTCGTTGAGTACGCGCCAGTTGAAATCGAGCCAGCTCAGTTCCCTGTTGAAATACACATCGGGGGAATACAGATCGATCTGCGTTGTACGAGCGACATCCGGAGATGGCTCATTCGGACGCTCTGCTGCCGCCGCATCCTGCGCCCGTGCATGCAGATGGTGAATATTGGTATGTGCAACGGTTTTTTTCGAACTCATCAGGTAACCCAGACAAACGGAAACGTACAGAGCAATCAATGTAGCAAAAAAATGCACACGGAAGCAGGCACAAACAGCGGTACTCTACAGCGACTGCAAGGAAGCGTATGATGTGAAATGATACCCCCATGTCTCCCCGGTCCCTCTGACGCCGTGTACGCCGTCAGGGCAACATTTCACCGGATGCGGGATGTGCATGAATTGGAATTTCCCGGAAATGTCGCGATTTTTAAAAATTACGTTGTTTTGGAGTTTTTTCACATTCCATACAGGCAATCATGCTCGTTCACCAATGCACAATAAAGGAAGCGGTTTCGTATTCGGGCACGGGATTGCATACCGGGGCACAATGCACGCTTACTTTCCGACCGGCACCGGAGAATTACGGCATCCGTTTCGTCCGCAGTGATCTTGGAGGCAACCCGGAGATCCCCGCCATCGTCGATTATGTCGTCGATGTCTCACGTGGCACGACCCTGGGTCACGGCGACATCAAGGTGTACACTGTCGAACATGTACTGGCCGCAGTAGCCGGCATGCAGATTGACAACGTCACTATCGAAATCGACGGGGTCGAACCGCCTGTGGGCGACGGAAGCGCGATGCCCTTCGTCGAGGTGCTGCAGCGTGCGGGGGTCGAGAAACAGGAGGCGCGCAAGGATTATCTCATCATCGACCGTACGATACAGTTCTCGAATCCGGAAAAGGAAATCGATATCGTCGCGCTTCCACTCGATGATTTCCGTATGACAGTCATGGTCGACTACAAAAATCCGGCGCTCGGCAGTCAGCACACCGGGATGTTCAATCTCGAAGAGTTCGTCAGCGAATTCGCATCTTCCCGCACGTTCTGCTTTCTCACCGAGGTTGAAGCCCTGCATGAAGCGGGGTTGATCAAGGGCGGCAGCCTTGAAAATGCCGTGGTCATCGTCGACCGGGAAATGACTCGCGACGATCTGAATAACATCGGACAGAAACTGGAGTTGAGCAAGGACATCCATCTCAACGACCGGGGCTTTCTCAACGACATCTCTCTTCGCTATAAAAATGAACCGGCACGGCATAAACTGCTGGACCTCCTGGGCGACCTCGTCCTCGTGGGTGTCCCCCTGAAAGCACAGATCCTCGCCGCGCGTCCCGGACATGCAAGCAACGTCGAATTCGCGCGTATGATACGCAAGCTGTATCTGGAGAAGCGTCTGGTCAAGAAATACCAGCATGAGCGCAGAAAGGGGCTGGTATTCGACATCAATGCCATCAGTGAAATCCTTCCGCATCGCTATCCCTTTCTCATGGTCGACAAAATAGTGAGTCTGGAAATCGACGGGAAAATCGTCGGAATCAAGAATGTGACGATGAACGAGCCGTATTTCACCGGACACTTTCCCGGTCAGCCGGTCATGCCCGGTGTGATGATCATCGAAGCCATGGCGCAGTGCGGCGGCATTCTCATGCTGAACACACTGGAGAAACCGGAGACAAAACTCGCCTATTTCTCCACCATAGACAAAGCCAAATTCCGCCGCCCGGTCGTCCCCGGCGACCAGTTGGTCATGGAAGTGGAAATGCTCAGTCGCCGGCGCAACATCATTCAGATTCGCGGAAAGGCCTTTGTCGACGGTGATCTCGTGGCGGAAGCGGACATGATGGCGGCGGTTGTCGACAAGCCGCGTACGCAGAATAAGCAACAGACATCCCAATAAGATTCAGACATTTCCATGCCTACCATCCATCCTACTGCGATCATCGATCCACGAGCCGAACTCGCTGACACTGTCGTTGTCGGCGCGCACACGACGATTTGTGGCGACGTCGTGATCGGCGACAATACAACACTCGGTCCACATGTTCTTGTCGACGACGGGGCACGGATCGGAAAACACTGCACGATTCACCAGGGTGCGGTAATTTCAACGCCACCACAGGATCTGAAATACGACGGCGAACGCACCGAGTTCCATCTCGGCGACAATTGCACGGTGCGGGAATACTGCACGCTCAACCGGGCGACGACACATTCGTGGAAGACGACGGTCGGCAGTGACTGTCTTCTTATGGCCTATGTGCACGTCGCGCACGATTGCCAGATCGGTGACAACGTTATCATCGCCAACAGTGTACAGATGGGTGGACACTGTGTAATCGGGGATTATGTCATCCTCGGCGGCATCACCGGTATTCATCAATTCACGCATATCGGTGCCCATGTTATGATCGGGGCGCTCGCACGCGTGGTACAGGACATCCCGCCCTATGTCCTCGCAGGCGGGGATCCTCTGCGGTTTGAAGGTCTGAATTCCGTCGGTCTGCGCCGCCGGGGTTTTTCACGTGACACGCTTGCTCTGCTCGATCGCGTCTACCGTGCGCTGTACCGGCAGGGAATGAACACCTCGCAGGCAGCGGCGTGGATTACCGAACATATCGAGCAGACGGAAGAAGTACGCATCATTCTCGATTTCATCGCGAACAGCAGTCGCGGCATCATCAAGGCAGTCCGTCTGGGTGCCTGAGTACAACGAGTCGCGTCTCCCCCATCCGGGAACGCGCGGCATTGAGCCGGTATCCGCAGGGATGCCGCAGGAGAGATAACATGAACGAAGTGAAAACCGGAGTCATCGGTCTCGGACATCTCGGATCATTACATGCGAAAATGCTCAGCGGTGCCAGGGGTGCGACGCTGGCCATGGTGTATGATATCGATGCGACAGTCTCCGGGCGGATAGCGGAGGAATATGCGACGCATGTTGCAGGCAGTATCGAAGAACTGCTCGATCATGTCGACGCGGTGAGTATCGCTACGCCGACATCAACGCATTTTGATATCGCTAGCGCTGCCATTCGCCACGGAAAGCCGGTCTTTCTGGAGAAACCCATCACCGAGACCGTCGAACAGGCACGCGCTCTCAACGCGCTCGCCCGCGAGCATTCCGTGATGATACAGGTCGGGCACATCGAACGCTTCAATCCAGCCATCGTGGCGCTGGATGGGTACAACATCGCCCCGTTGTTCGTCGAATCACATCGACTCGCCCAGTTCAATCCGCGTGGTACCGATGTCGCCGTGGTTCTCGACCTGATGATTCACGACATCGATATCATTCTCAGCCTGGTACGAAGCGAAGTGACGTCCATCGATGCCAGTGGTCTCGCGGTGGTTTCCAATACAGCGGATATCGCAAACGCGCGTCTCAAGTTCGCCAACGGTTGCGTCGCCAACATCACGGCCAGCAGAATATCGCAGAACCGCTTGCGGAAAATGCGCCTGTTTCAAAAAAATGCCTACATATCGATCGATTTTCTCCAGGGGCAATCAGAAGTATTCCGGCTGGTCGGACCCGAGGTCGATGTGGTTCCCACATATATGCTCGGCATGATCGAAGAAGGGAAAATCAAGCGGAACATTATTTACGAACAACCGCCGACACCGGAAGATCACAACCCCCTCCGCTATGAATTGCAGCTCTTTGTCGATGCAGTGCGGAATGGGACACTCCCTGTTGTAGACGGGCTCGCCGCGCAACAAGCCCTTGAGGTTGCCGAGGAAATCGTCCGCCTCATTTGAATCCCCGGCGGCGTTCGATGATGTGGTAGGCCTCATTGACCAGCTTCGCTTTCTCGGTGGCGGCGTGACGCAAGTCCTCGCCCAATGTTGCAACCCTGTCCGGATGATAGAGTGACATCAGCGTGCGATACGCTTTTTTGATTTCCGCCTGTGACGCCGAAGGTGTCAGGCCGAGGATGGCATAGTAATGTGCATCGTCCTTTTCACCCGGTTTCCGCCGTCCTTCCTTGCGTGTACCACTGCCGGGACCGCCCGTCCCGGACCCTCCAGCTCCGGGGCGCTTTTTGTCGGAAGTCTCCCGTTTCGCATACTGTGTTCTTTCCTTCTCCTGACGCAACTCCCTGTCGAAATCGTCGAGATCCTGTTTGTCACCAATCGACAGATTGTCGATCGCATCGGTAATCGTCGCCTGCAGCAGGCGATTGATCCTTCGTAATATCTGCGAATAGGACATCTTCGTAGCTTCTCCACAATGTGAACCAACCTTGTACTACCCTTCCCTGCGCATAATACCATTTCCACCGCAGACTCCCATCTCCCCCTGGTTGAATACGCCTCCCCCTCTGTGTCCTCAATATCTGCTGAGTGTCCGCTCTGGAGAAGGGAATGTGGCGGCGCCATTCTTCATTTCCCGGCAGACCCGTCATTTCCAATTGGTCGCACCGCCGGCCCCACCCTCGCCAGCGCGACAATCCCCGCCGTTTCGCCGCGCAGCCGTCTCGGACCGAGAGAAAGCACTTCCGCTCCATGTGACCGGAGCAGTGCGATTTCATCGTCCTCGAATCCGCCTTCGGGACCGATGAAAATGGCGAGAGGGCGAGCATCCCAGGCCAGCGATTCGGGGGTACTGTCAGGAGAGGCGGTTTCGTGAAAAACGAGCAGGCGGGTTCCTGCGAGCACGGCCATGGCCTCAGTCAGTGAGTGAAGCTCATGTATGCAGGGAATACGGCCTCTCAGGCACTGTTTTGCGGCTGCCCGCACGAGCTTCTGCAGACGTCCGGTTTTCACCCGATGACTGATCGTACGTGCTGTCGCGAGAGGGATGAAATCCGTCATACCGAGTTCCGTTGCTTTCTCAACCAGCCAGTCGACTTTCCCGGGATTCTTCAACACGCCCTGCAACAATGTGACCGGGACAGGCAGTTCGTTATACGCGGCATGCATCACACCGAGACGACAACGGGTTTCCGTTGCTCCGGCTTCTTCGATCACCGCTTCGGCGACACGGCCGTCTCCACAGGAGAGAAGCAGGGCATCACCCACATTCAGGCGCAATACGTGATGCAGGTGATGGTGTTCCTCTCCTTCGATCCGGGTGATCGGTTGCGTCAGTGTGGCAGAAAACAGCAGGTGCATGGTTGCCGTGGGACCTCGGGTGTGGTGGTAAAGGGACCGGAACTGCGCGGGGGCGGAGGGTTGTTTCTCCGCGCCGCGACATGACGGGATTGTACCATCGGTGAAACTATCGCTTTCGGGGCGGATTTTCAAAACCTTCAACCCGCGCGGCGGAAGATCAGAAGGACGCGCCGATGTCGAGTATCCATTCTCCCCGCTGCTGCTCATCCCACGCACGATCGATGCGCAGGACAGTTCCATACGGAAAGAGAAAATGCAGCCCGGCACCGTACCCACGGGGCGGGACCTGCGCGAACGGCCTGTGGCGCTTGTTCCATACTGTACCGGTATCGAAAAACAGGGCCCCGTACAGACCGAGTTTCCAGGTGCGGAATTGACGGACAGGCACTTCCGGGACAAATACATAAATACGCGGAACGATCGGGATGCGCAGTTCGGCAAACGCGCCGGCGATATTTTCTCCTTCGCGTTCGGTGCGAAAATGACCACGTATCCGCTCGGAGAAACCAAAAAAATTATGCCGGTACGGCGGAACGGCAGGACCGCTGCTCAGGCGTGTGAATGCACGCAGGGCCAGGGAGAGTTCTCCGTAGAGCGGTGCATACACACGAATATCTCCACTGTAGGAAAGCATATCGACAGCACCGATGCCGACGCCGACTTTGGAAATCGAGACCGCGCCGAACACTCCGCTGGTCGGATATTCGGTCAGATTGCGGGTATCATGTCTTGCTCCCATGCCGATGCTGACATACCGATCAATCCCTTCGGGCGCAATGGTCCGTCCCTGTTGATTTTCTGTCACCTGCACATAGGCATAACCGAGATTCATCCAGATACTGTGATAGGGACTCAGCCGTTTGCCCACTGTCTGGAAGCCGGCGATATGGATTTCCCTGAAGTTCGGACCTTCACCCTGCAATGCACGGCTCTTGTTCTCAATACTGGAATAGCCCAGCGATGATTCCGTAAACAGTGCCTCATCACCCATCACCCACGGATTGGCATAACTGACCGACGCCCAGGGATTGAACCCGATCGCGCCACCGGCGAAGAGTCTTTCATTGCGGCCACGTAAATTGTCGTGTTTGACGCCAAGCCCGAAATTCCATTTGTTCCAGTCCCTGTCAACGATATCGGTGATGATCACAGGATACAGATACCAACGCTCATCGACTTCAATCAACAGAATCGTACTATCGAGCGGTGGCCAGGTGATATCGACACGATTGAACAGTCCCAGACTGTAAATCCGCGATTTTGCGTATTCGATCTCCGCAATGTCGATAGTGTCGCCGACGCGGAGAGACAATTCCCGAAGAATGATTTCGGGCTTGGTTG
This sequence comes from Bacteroidota bacterium, assembly GCA_018224345.1. Lineage (GTDB taxonomy): Bacteria > Bacteroidota > Ignavibacteria > SZUA-365 > SZUA-365 > SZUA-365. The sequence goes on along the minus strand of JAGTUW010000292.1, from coordinate 2,953 downwards.
TCTCGTTTCCCATCACGGCAAAACCGTCGATCACCGGCGTGGGAGGAATTGGCAATCTCTCCCTTTCTCCGAGTTCCTGCGCCGCGAGAGGAAGGGCAAGAAAAAATAAACACAGAATGTGTATTCGCACGTACCCTGATTTCTTTGTCTGCATTCTGTCGCTTTTGCGACTCTCGAAGGCAACGTCAGGGATTGTTGCGTGCATATTTCTCATGGCCGGTCCGGTGGATAAGAGGCGTCGCATTCCCTCCGGAATTGCTTGTATGCCTGTCACCACGACGGAGGAATGAGCTGTACGCACTGCCTGCATCGGATTCACGGAGAACTCAGAAGTGGAAGGAGAGCGTCGCGTTGGCATGCAGATCCGCGCGTCCGTCGGGGAGGCGCCGGAGTTGTGCACCCGTCCGCAGGTCGACGAATTCGTTGAAGCGCGCTGCAGCCCAGGCCGCGTTCAGCGCACTTGCCACATGGTTGAGGACGATGAGATTGACGATGGTATTGGCCGTATTGTAATGGTCATTCGCCGAACCGCGCATACTGCTGTAGTGGAGAAAGCGTGGGGAGGCGTCCCAGTAGTCTCCTTCGTTCTTGTCATCCCAGCCGTAGGAATACTGGTTGTATTTCCCTATCAGCTCATAGTATTGCTGTTCTCCGTAGGGTTCGAGTTTGTGCGAAAATTGCGGTATCGCCATTTCCGTCTGATGCAGTTGCTCCCAGTCGACCCGCTCCCAATGCGGAAGATCGGTATCAGAATGAATGTCGATATGCACTGCATTCTCTCCTCCGGGATAATTCTTTGCATTCTCGTTGAGCCATTCTGCATATTTGACCACACTCCAGTGACTATCGGCATACTCCTCGTATTCGACCGTCTTCTCGTCACCCAACTTGCGTTCATTCAGGTTGAAATACCAGCCAGCGCCTTCGAGTGCGGCGAACAGTCCTGCCAGCCAATAGCTGCCGGCGTATAATTCTCCCGTCCCGGGAATGACCATGGAGAAGAGGCCGGCAAGGAAAGGTGACTTTCGGCGGAATTGCAATGCGGGACGCGAGGACTGCAGGACGGCGGCAAGCCCCTGCTTCTCTCCGGGACTGTAGCCGCTTCCATACCCACGCATCTCAAGGGCAAGGGAGAACGGGTGAGTGTCTTCCCCGCCTTCGCAGGAACGCGTTGCCTCCGTGAAACAAGCGGCATACGGCGGGCCGCAGTATGCTCCCTTATCGACGGTCACAGCAGCGGTCTGTTGTGCGTGCGCGGAGTACGGAATGCATGTGATGCCGATCAGAAAGGAGAGAAGAATGGATGTGGTACGCATGTGTCCTTCAATTCGTGGCCATGATAAAACCTACATTGGCGGTGCTCCGGAAGCAATACCGGAAGTTGTCCCATGTTCGGCACGCAGGAGAAAGATCAGAACGTCGCTTCCTCCTCCGGAGGGGGCAGTGCCATAATGGGAAAGCGATTCTCCAGATTTTCGAAGCGTGCGTAGTCGGCGATCCATGCCAGTTCCACTTCACCGATTTCACCATTGCGTTGTTTGGAAATGATGACCGTTGCCTTGCCCTGATCTTCGGGAGGGGTATCCTGATCCTTGGCGCGGTGAATGAACATGACGACATCGGCATCCTGTTCGATGGAGCCCGACTCCCGCAGATCGGCAAGCATGGGTTTGCCGCCTGTGCGCTGTTCCACGCTGCGATTGAGCTGCGACAGTGCGATGACCGGGACTTTCAGATCCTTGGCCAGTCCTTTGAGTGAACGACTGATGGTGGCGATTTCACGCTCACGGCTTTCACGCACCGAGGGTGCGGTCATCAGTTGCAGGTAATCGATGAAGATGAGACCGACACCATGCTCATGCACCATACGCCGGGCCTTGGCGCGAAGTTCGAGAATGGAAATACCGGGGGTATCGTCGATAAACATACGGGCACGCTCCAGTTTCCCGACGTAGCGTGCGAGGCGGTTATGGTCCTCTTCCTTGATCCGCCCGGTCCGTACCAGTTGCATATTGACACGCGCTTCGGCACAGAGCAGTCGCAGAGCGAGCTGTTCGCTGGACATCTCCAGGCTGAAAAACCCGATCGGAATGTCGGCGTCAATCGCGGCATTGCGCGCCATCGACAAGGCGAGCGCGGTTTTTCCCATCGAAGGACGAGCGGCAAGAATGATCAGGTCGGTTGGTTGCCAGCCACCGGTCTTGATATCGAGAAGATCATATCCGGAAGGCACCCCCGTCACCCCGGTATGATCCTGTAAAATATTCCAGATCCGATCCATCAGTGGTTTGACGATGTGCCGTACTTCGGTGAAGCTCTGTTTGATATAGCTGTCGGAAAGCGAAAAGATCTTTTCCTCGGCCTCATCGATCAATTCGAATGCGTCGGCACTGTCGAGATAGGCATCACTGACGATGCCGGTTGAAATCTCAATCAGGCTGCGTTTGATCGCTTTCTCCAGCACGATACGGCAGTGGTACTCGACATGCGCGGGCGAGACGACCTCATTGGTCATTTCCGTCAGATAATACAGCCCACCGACGCCCTCGAGCTGTTCCCCGCGACGGAGAACATCTCCCACCGTAATCAGGTCAATCGGCTGCTGTTTTTCAAACAGATCCACGATGGCATCAAAAATCGTGCGATGCGCCTCACTGTAAAATGCATCCCGTGTCAGAAGCGAAAACACATTCGATACTGTGGCCTCGGGCTGCAGAAGCATAGCACCAAGGACCGCCATCTCAACATCTACCGCCTGGGGCGGGATGCGTCCGCGCCTCTGATTCCCCTCACCACGGCCCGCACCGGCACGCGCTGTGTCACTGCGGCCTGTGTCACTGCGGCCTGTGTCACTGCGGCCTTCCTTGGGACGCACAGCATCGCCCTGTGCAGCAGTATCCGGAGAGGGATCGCCGGGCGCGTTGTTTTGCGCAGACGCCTCTTCCGGAGGTGT
>JAGTUW010000291.1 GCA_018224345.1 Bacteroidota bacterium | reverse complement strand
TATTGACGGATATGATCGGTTGTGTCGTATCACGGTGCAGTACGACGTGCAGTCCGTTTGCGAGGACGAACTCTTCGTAGCGGGGAGTGTAGTCCTGTGCGAATGCCGGAATCACTGTCAACAGTGTAAGCAATGCGAGAATGAGCAGCTGATTTTTCATGTTCACAAGATAGCTCCTTGGTGACATTCCATGCAATCCAACAGGAAGGAGGAAACAGCGGACGATTCGCGTTGCGGTCGGACTTGATTTCTATGCGACGCAAATGTAAGTTACCGTATCTCGGGGTGCTATCCGAAACACGGAGAGCTGAGAACACACCCGTCGAACCTGACCCGGATAATGCCGGCGTAGGGAAGGAAGTTTCCTACACCGTTGTTCTGCTCACGCAGGGTCAACGGTTTTTTCTTTCCTTTTTCCCTGCCGCGCAAGGGTTGAGTTCCAGAGTCACTCATTTGAAAGGAGTTTTATTATGAGGACAACCTGGTTGCTCGCCTTGGCTGCGATATTCTTCCTCCAGGGCTTCCCATTGAATGGCGCTACAACAACAGGACCGCAGCGACACGATTGGGCTCCGCCACCTGATTATTCGACAGAACGTGACGTTTCCACCTGTGACGAGGTGCAGCCCGCGCGGGGTGAGGCTCTTGCTGCTGCGCTCTCTACGCACGCCATGCGTACAGATGTCACGCGAATCGAGCCGATGTGGTCTGCACCCATGTATCAACAGAGCGTCACCGTCAATGGAAGCGTACGCGATGCAAAGAGCGGGCGTCCGCTTCCTGGTGCCAACGTTCTGTTGATCCCGGAAGGTCTGATTGAAGAAAGCGGGCGCCGGCACGGTATGGCTGCCGACCGTTCGGGACATTTTTCCTTTTCCAATGTCGAAGCGGGCACATACACGTTGCGGATAAGCTTCGTAGGGTATCGCACGTTTGAAGAGACGCTTCCCGTGGGCACACAGAACATTGAGAGGCGTATCGTATTGCAGCCTGTTTCCATGCCGGGACCGGAAATCGAGATATCCGCTATGAAGGCTCGTGAACGTTTTTCCCCTGTGACCTTCTCCGATGTTACGAGAGAAGACATTGAAAACGAGTATTTTGTGCAGGACATTCCCGTGATGCTCTCGGACATGCCTTCGGTGACGTATTATTCGGAGAGTGGACATGGCATCGGGTACAATTATCTGCGCATCCGCGGATTCGATCAGCGCCGTCTTGCAGTCATGATCAATGGCATACCACAGAATGATCCCGAGGATCACAATGTCTACTGGATCAATCTCGTCGATCAGCTCGGTAACACCGAGGAGATTCAGGTGCAGCGTGGCGCGGGCAGTGCGTTTTACGGTCCACCCGCCATCGGAGGTTCTATTAATATCGTGACCGGAGACTTTTCCAATCGTCGGGGAATCACCATCAGCACCGGCGCGGGAAGTTACAACACGCAGCGCTTCGCCTTTGCCGCCGGGTCGGGGTTGATTGAAGATACATACACGTTTTACGGTCGATTGTCCCGGCTGCGCACCGATGGGTATCGTGATCATTCCTACACGGAAGCGAACTCATATTACTTTGCCGCTACGCGCTACGACGAAAAACTCACAACACGTATCAATGTCTATGGAGGACCGGTGCAGGACGGTCTCGTCTATTACGGACTGCCGAAATTCGCAGTGAAGGACCGGACCGAGCGGCGAAAGAATTACAACTATTGGTCTGCCGAGGACGGTGTGTATACATACACCTCCGAGCGGAGGCCGCAGGAGCATGAGCAGTTCAATCAGCCCCATTTCGAGCTGCTCAATGAATGGAAGGCCGGTGAGCGTCTGACATTCAACAGTGCGGTTTTTTATGTCGTCGGGCAGGGCTATTTCGACTTTGACGGCACGGGGTGGACCGATGCAGCCTATTATCGTCTGACTCCGGAGTATGGCTTCACTGATGCCGAGGATCCACGAAACCCCATCATCCGTGCCTGGGTCGACAACCGGCAGGTCGGCTGGTTACCGCGGCTGACATATGATCATGGAGGAGGCAGTCTGACGGCGGGCCTCGAGCTCAGGCGACATCGCAGTGAGCATTGGGGACGTATACAGTGGGCCGAGAATTTGCCCGAAGGAATTGACCCGGACCGCCACTACTATGAGTATCATGGTGCAAAGGATATCGCTGCCGTCTATGTGCAGGAACAGTACCGCTTGTCTCCCCGCATTAACCTCATGGGAAATGTGCAGTACGTATTCAATCGCTACTCGTTGTTCGATGAAAAATTCGTCGGTACCGACTTCAGTGTGGACTACCATTTCATCAACCCCCGCATTGGTATCAATTACAATGTCAGCGAGGCGGTGAATTTTTACGGCAATGTTTCTTATACGCATCGCGAACCACGATTGAAGAACCTCTATGATGCCGGAGAATCGAGTGGTGGTGCAGAGCCGCAATTCGAGACGCTGCAGAACGGCACACCCGATTTTTCGCGTCCACTTGTGCGTCCTGAACAGTTGCTCAACGTAGAGTTCGGTGCGGGCTGGAGCAGTGAGAAAGCACGGGTTCTTCTCAATGCCTACGTGATGGATTTCACAGATGAGATCATCAAGAGTGGTGGTCTTGATCGTTTCGGACAGCCGATCACAGGCAATGCCGAGCAGACACTGCACACGGGTCTGGAATTATCGGCGCGATGGAGCCCTTTTCGCAGTGTGCGTCTTGACGTCAATGGTATGCTCAGTCGCAGCAGGTTGCAGAAATACATGGTGTACAGCCGGGACGCAGAAGGAAATACTGTTGCCACCGATCTTTCTGGTAACCGTATTGCCGGTTTCCCGGAGCAGCTTGCAAACATCAAATTCACCTGGCAGCGCAGCGGCTTCACCGGTATTCTCACGTGGAAGTTTGTCGGGGCACAGTATACCGACAACACAGAACGTGAGGATTACATGGTCGAACCCTACAATGTGCTCAATGCATCTCTCGGTTATCGTCTTCCTCCGATCCTCGGATTGCGCTCTCTGGATATGCGCTTCAATGTCAACAATATATTCGATCGTCTGTATGCCCAGGCGGGAGAAGGTGACCAGTTCTTTGTCGGCGCTGAGCGCAATTTCTTTTTCGATATTGTTTTCGGGATATGACATGACGAATGCCTTCGCCGATGTACCGAACTCCTCCCCGGATGGCGACAGACCATCCGGGGAGGAGAATGCCTTGCTGATATGTAACGGAGAGATGACAACGGGAGCGGTCTTGCGCTCACTTGCTTCACAGCTGGATTTCATCGTCTGTGCCGACGGGGGTGCGAATGCTGCGCATGCGCACGGGCTTCGTCCCGATGTCATCATCGGTGATTTCGACTCCATCACCAACGAGACTCGTGGGCATTATCTACGGGCGGGGGTATCATTCATTCACCAAGCGGGACAGAACGATACGGATTTCGAAAAGGCCCTGTTGCTTTTGCGCGAGAAGGGGATGCGCACTGTGGCGATCTGCGGTGTCACCGGAAAATTACTGGATCACACACTCGGCAATTTTTCAATTCTCCTCCGATACGTACAGGACTTTCGTCTCGTCCTTTTCGATATGCATTATCGTGTGGATGTCATCACAGGGCAAGGTTCATTTCCATCCATGCAGGGGAGTCGTGTCAGTATCGTTCCGTTGTCTTCCGCCCGTGGCGTGCAATCCTCCGGATTACGTTATCCGCTCAATGGTGAACAACTCGCATTCGGCATTGCCGAAGGAACCTGCAATGAAGCGCTCGGCGAAACATTTACAATATCGTCGGAAAGCGGCGTACTTCTTGTTTTCAGAGAGCTGCATGAAGGTCTGCATACTCTCTGAAAACCTTCTCTATTCTCCTGCCGGAACACCTTAAAAACCGCGGACACCCCTCCGAATTGCTCAAAAAGCGACAGTCGCGACATACTGGCGTTATTAGAGACAAATTGTCATGATGCGGGGTATTGATTTTATTCTCGGCATTGTGTATGTTAGCACTCTATGGCAACGAGTGCTAATTTTTTTAGTAATCACTACAACTCAACTTATTTTTGGAGGACATAGTTATGGCAATGAATCTCAAACCTCTCGCGGATCGGGTCATCGTACGCCCACTCGAGGCCGAGGAAAAGACTGCCGGCGGATTGTACATTCCTGACACGGCAAAGGAAAAGCCCATGCAGGGTGAAGTTGTGGCCGTCGGTCCCGGTAAAATCAGTGATGAAGGCAAGACCCTCGCCATGGAAGTCAAAACAGGCGACAAGGTGTTGTACGGCAAATACTCCGGTACGGAAGTCACTGTCGATGGAACGGATTATCTGATTATGCGTGAGACCGATATTTTCGCCATCTCCAATTGATCAGTGCATCGAGTAATGCACACTGACTGGCATCCAAAGCGGCCGCACATCCGCAGGATAAAGAAAGGTTGTAAGATGTTCTTATCCATAAATGTGCAACAAAGAGACATTTCATCATTTTTTCAAGATATATACAAGGAGTAAGTACTGATGGCAGCTAAAATCATCGAGTACGATGTAGAAGCAAGAAACGCGCTCAAGCGCGGCGTGGACAAATTGGCTGATGCGGTCAAGGTGACACTCGGTCCGAAAGGTCGTAATGTCCTTATCGACAAGAAATTCGGTGCCCCGACCGTGACCAAGGACGGTGTGACCGTAGCCAAGGAAATCGAACTTGAGGACCCCGTAGAGAACATGGGTGCGCAGATGGTTCGCGAAGTCGCTTCGAGGACCAGCGATGTGGCGGGTGACGGTACGACCACTGCCACTGTCCTCGCCCAGGCAATCGTCCGTGAGGGATTGAAAAACGTCGTTGCCGGCGCGAATCCTATGGACATAAAGCGCGGAGTTGATATGGCCGTGCTGAAGGTCGTCGAAGGTCTGCGCCAGATGAGCAAGGAAGTGGGAGACAACAAGGCATCGATCACCAATGTCGGCGCTATCTCTGCGAACAATGATATGACCATCGGCAAACTCATCAGCGATGCCATGGAAAAAGTCGGCAAGGATGGTGTGATTACCGTCGAGGAAGCCAAAGGTATGGACACCCTCCTCGAGGTTGTTGAGGGTATGCAGTTCGATCGCGGCTATCTCAGTCCGTACTTTGTCACCAATACCGAGTCGATGAAGGTCGAACTTGAGAATCCTTACATTCTCATTTACGACAAGAAGATCAGCGGCATGAAAGACTTGCTGCCGATTCTCGAGAAAACCGCCCAGCAGAGCCGTCCCATCCTGATTATCGCAGAGGACATCGAAGGTGAAGCCCTTGCGACACTGGTGGTCAACAAACTGCGCGGGACGTTGCGCGTGGCTGCCGTCAAGGCACCTGGCTTTGGTGACCGACGCAAGTCCATGCTCGAGGATATCGCAGTACTGACCAACGGGACCGTGATCAGCGAAGAGAAGGGGTACAAACTCGAAAACGCCACGATCGGATATCTCGGTTCTGCCAAGCGCGTCGAAATCGACAAGGACAATACCACCATCGTCGAAGGTGCGGGCGAAACGGATGCGATCAAGCAGCGGATCAGCGAGATCAAGGTGCAGATCGACAACACTACCTCCGATTACGATCGTGAGAAAATGCAGGAACGTCTTGCGAAACTCTCCGGCGGCGTTGCCGTACTGAAAATCGGTGCGTCCACGGAAATCGAAATGAAGGAAAAGAAAGCCCGTGTCGAAGATGCGTTGCACGCCACGCGCGCAGCCATCGAAGAAGGGATTGTCCCGGGTGGCGGTGTCGCACTCCTGCGCTCGGTCGCAACACTCGAGAAGTTGGCCGGTGCCAACGAGGATCAGAACGTCGGTATCGAAATCGTGCGTCGCGCGCTCGAGGAGCCTCTGCGTCAGATCGTCGCAAATGCCGGTCTCGAAGGCTCGGTGATCGTCAACAAGATCAAGGAAGGCAAGGACGACTTCGGATTCAATGCTGCGACGGAAGTCTATGAGAATCTGAATGAAGCCGGTGTCATCGATCCAACCAAGGTGACACGCATTGCATTGGAAAATGCTGCCTCTGTCGCTTCGTTGTTGATCACTACCGAATGCACGATTGTGGAAATGAAAGAGGACACGCCTCCGATGCCTCCGATGCCGGGTGGCGGAATGGGCGATATGTATTGATCGCCAGATGTAAAAACAACGACGGCTCCGCATATCGGAGCCGTCGTTGTTTCCGGCCGAGGGGGAGTCTCTCTCTTACCAGCTTCCGCTCGAACCTCCCCCACCGAAGCTCCCACCACCGCCGCTGAAACCACCACCGCCGCTGAAACCACCACCACCGCTGCTGAATCCTCCACCTGAGCTACTCCAGCGCCCACCGCGGGCGGATGAGGCCGCGACCTTCTCGATCCAGCGCTTCCCGATTTCCGTTTTCGGCAAGAGCAACCGGAGGAGAGGGTAACCGATGAGGTAGAGCAGAAGAATGACAAAGCCGAATGCGGTATCCGCTTCCTGGGAGAGTATGGCTGCGGGAGCAATGTAAAACGGAAAGAGAAACGCATAGAGACCCCATCCCATGCAGCCTTTGGTGAGAATGCCCATGCCTGTAAAGAGGCCGACGATGCTGAACCAGAACAGAAGAAACAGCCAGATTGGGAATGAGTCCTTGCTGCCGCTGATATCCGACTCAGTGAGATTGCCATCCGCCGCCTGAATCATCGTGCGTAAGCCCTCACTGATCCCATCCTCGAATTCTCCTCTTTTGAATCGCGGTGTGATTACGCTGTTGATAATGTGAGACGTGACTGCATCCGTCAGCGATGCCTCCAGACCGTACCCTACTTCAATTCTCAGCTTCCGGTCATTTCGGACGATCAGCAGCAGGGCACCGTTGTCAACGCCTTTCTGACCCAGCTTCCAGGTTTCGGCCACACGAACGGAGAACTCCTCCAATGACGCGCCCTCAAGAGAAGGGATGGTGAGAAGGACGATCTGGTTGCCGGTGCTGTCTTCATGCGTGGCCAGCATCGCCTCGAGTTCCGCAACGGTCTGGGCACTGAGCATGTTCGCGTTGTCATTGACGCGAGTTGCGAGGTAGGGAACCTCCAGAGCCCCTGCTGCGATGGTAAGGAACAGAAGAGCGAGAAATGTATGGACAATGCGTAACATCAGACCTCCGTTATGTGTCGCTGATGCGAACGCGGTTATCGAGTTCGTTCGTATCATCGGGACGGATCTCCACGCCGCTGCGTTCGAGAAGTGCACCACATTTTTTGACGGCCTCCAGCACCCCATCGGCGGGGACGCCATTCCGGATCGAAGCGATGATGCCCTGCACGATGGAATCCCACTCCTCCTGCTTCACAAGTTTGTTGATACCGGTATCCCCGAGAATGTGTACACGATGCTCAAGGAGTGAAATGAAAATAAGAATACCTGTGCGTTCCCGTGTGTTGAAGACCTCTTCCTCGAGAAAAGCCAGTTCAGCACGATCCTCGATGCGCTGTTGCATCGTGGCGGCGGGTAGGACCAGTCGTTTAACCGCGGGAATGAAGGTCGTGAGCAACCCTCCCACAGCGAAGGCCGCGATGATGATCATTCCCGTTTCCATGTGACCGAACGGGAGCCACCAATCCGTTCCCATGTCCATCAGCGCTATGAGGAAAAGAACAAAGAAAGCGAGCAACGACCCCGCGCGCAACCAGGCTTCAGGATAGCCGTCGCTGCGGCCGACAATGTAAGGAACGATTTCGCCGGAAGTCCGCTTCTCCGCCTCCATGACCACTTCGGCGATTCGTTGCTTGTCCTGTTCGGAAAAAAAATTTTCTGCTTTGACCATGAACATGCCGTATTGTGACGAATACATGAAAATAGCGAGGGAACATCGCGCAATCAAGCGACATACTGCATATTTGCTTTCTCTTATGTATCTTTTTGTTATGCTATTGCTCAATTACGTACTGTATGGAGGATTTTCGATGAAACATGGAAGAGGAATTGCCGCATTGCTGCTATTGTCGTTGCTGTTTGCGCCTACGGCATTTGCGCAGTTTGAAATCGAGGTGAAGAGCGTGGAAACCGCTGCGTTTCCGGAAATCACCGCCGATGTAGTTGTCCGTCAGAACGGTGTCATACTGCGGGATCGCGACAGTTCCGATTTCGTTCTGAGGGAGGATGGCTTCTTGCAATCTCCTCTTCATCTGACCCATCCGATGCCGACACAGAGCTTCAGTCTCGCAATACTGATCGGTGTCGGTTCCACGATGTCATCAGGTGACATCGGCTTTGCCGCCGGTGTGGCCTCGCGCCTGGTTGACCGCATGGACGGTATCGTCGACGAAGGTGCTGTCATCACGTACGATCACAACATTATCACTCGTCAGGCAATGACGCATATCAAACCACTGCTTAATAACGCTCTCGGTAGTGTCGCACCCACCGGAGGTGGGAATTACATCTGGGAAGGTGGATACAAAGCCCTCAATTACGTGCTGGGGAATGCCACGCATCCTTCACGCACCTTGATCATATTTTCCAATGGCAAGGGCGATGGTGGCGCCAACGATGTGCAGCAAGTCATCAACCTTGCGAAGACCAATAATGTCAAGGTTCACTGCTTCGGCGTCGGTGCCGTCGGCAATGATCAGGATATGCGGCTGCTCTGTCAGGAAACAGGCGGCACCTATTACTCGAGTGCCGACTTGCTGGTGCAGGAATTGATCGACGAACTCAACGGCACTCCTGAAGCATCGCAGTTGACCTATGTCAGCGACAACCTCTGCCGGGACGGCGAAGATCGCTCCCTGTTCGTCCAGGTGAAAAGAAACAACGACAGTACAGGCACGACGTTTACAGCTGCACTCGCAGCGGATCCTTCCGGCGACATCACGGTAGACCTCGCACCGGATACGTCGACATTGGTCTCTGGCGGCACTGCCGGGGTTGCGTTGCTGCTCACACCCGCCGTGACTGATCAGCGTCTCTATAACACAACTATCCCGATGACCTTTGATACCTCATTGATACAGATCGAGGCAGTGGAGACCGAAGGACAGCTTGCCGGGGGTATGTCCGCAGCCTTTGCGATGACAGAAAGTGGTGCGGAAATCACACTGACAGGCGCAGTGAAGATCGATGGTGGTGGTGCTCTGTTGAATATGATCCTCCGTGGCGGTATTGTGCAGACGAACACCAGCGCACGTATGGAGGT
>JAGTUW010000290.1 GCA_018224345.1 Bacteroidota bacterium | reverse complement strand
TATGCGTTATAGAGATCCTCTACATCCGCAACCAGCGTACTGTAGCCGTCGCTCTGTCTGCGATGTTCCGCCAGCCGTTCGGCCTGCGCCCGGAAATTCGCATGTGTCACAACGAGATAATCCACCTGCCGCCCGTCATCGACGTAATCCGAAATACGAATCCGCCGCATATCGGCGGGCGCATGAATATCCGCTTCCGTGTAGAGGTGATAACGACCGGCGTCATCCGTCGCCAGGCGGTCCATCCCGCCACTGCGTTCGATACCGGCAAGCCGGCTGCCGCGAAGGATGTCATAGCCGAAGAGCGTGGCGGCACCGGCGGGAATCTCGAAACGGAATTCCGCTGGCGGGATCATTGTGCCGTACGCGTGCGACGCATCGAGATGAAGCGGGGGCTGTGCCAGGGTGAGATCCGTCGCATACGAGAGCTGCGCCCAGTCAACATAAAATCGCTCGATACTGCACACCGGGTTTTCCGGAGGACAGACGATGATACCGGGATTCGTGAGCAGCAATTCATTGCCTGAGGAGAGAAGAAGCCCCGCCGGGATGCTCCACTCAGCCGTCCCGCTCTGATAGGGCTCGATTCTCCATTCCCCGATCTGCGTGCCGTTGAGCGTGGCGCGCAACATACTTGCATCCCTCGATGCCCCGCGCACTCTGACGCGCAATACGCCCTCGCGTGCGGCAGGCGCCTCGAGGTCGAAGCTGACCCGTATGGTATCGCGCCTGGCATTCGCACCGTCACGTTTGATCAGATACCCCCAGATCCAGGTCTCGCCTTCTACCTGTTTGGTGCGCATCATATCACTGTATTCGTCATCCCCGCGATGATAGTCATGATCCTCTTCAAGATGAAGCTGCATGGGATATTCCGTTACAGGGACAGCGGAAGGACGCGAAGCGGGCGCGACATCGAGCGTCGTCCAGCGCGCGCCGGATGTTCCTTCCCAGGTGAGAAAGAACACCTGTTCATCGGACCATTCATCGTAATATTCACCATCCTCCCCGCTCTTTCTCGGTGCGTAAAACAACAGCACGTCTCCCGCATCGAAACTGCCATCTCCACCGTCACGGACATCGAGGGGAACATCCTCACCCATCAGGGTCAGCCGGAATAACGCCGGGTCGATCTGTGTCGGATCGAAGCCCGCGGTGCTGACATCATCGTGCGTGATACGATGTATTCCCTCCCGCAACGTCGCAATGCGGAGAAAGTCGCTTCCAGCACGCCGTGCAGGCTTCTGCAGCTCCTGTGTCGTGCGGCCTGTCGCCCATGCGCGCGCATCGTCACTGTTGATCAATCCATCAAGTGCGCGCGATGAATATCCACCTCCGGCGGCGGCAGCGCTGCCTTCGATGCGCACATCGATCACACAGGAGCGCAGCCAGTGCAACATACCGCCCCCGGCATCATAACGCGCGGGCTGTATGCGGAGTCCCACGACAGCCAGCCCATCGCGTATGGAGCGGGGTGTCGTCACCGCATATTCCGTCGGCATATTCTCCCGTATCTCCGTACCGTATGCGACAAGATCCGCAGGGAGGGTTTCCGTGCGCAGCGCCTGCACGGAGACCGTGAGTCTGCCCTCCGACGGCAGACCGAATTCCAGGACGCGCAACGGAAGAGACGGCAGACCCGGGAGCAGTTCATTGATATAGCCGGGGATGAGCACTTGTCCGTAAGGCGGGTCACCCGGCATGTGCAGAATGCGCGGTTCATCATTCGTCACCGTGATGCGCCAGTGATCGATCGCAATGCGCTCGACCTGCAGGGGATCGGTTTGCTGCCCACGGGCGCTTGATGGGAGGAGACAGAGAATGATGGTGAAGAACACGATGAGATACGATGTTGGCATCGATGCTCCGGTATGACTGTGGTACGAGGGCATGTACAGGGTATGGCGCTACGGATTTCCACCACGATTCCGACACAACACCAGTAGGGTGTCGAGATACGTTCGGTACAGTACATCAAGATCGTACTTTCGCCGCACATGGTGCGAGGCATTTTTTCCGTACCGTTGCCGCAGAGCCGGGTCGGCAGAAAGTCTGCGCAGAGCTGCTGCCAAAGCGTTCGCATCACCCGGGGGAAAGGCGACACCGGCATCGGCGTCTTCGAGAATGCTTCGGGCCTGACCGTCCACCCCCAGCGCCATCGGGATACCGCTTCCCATGATTTCAAACATTTTCGATGGTATGACGGTGCGGAACAGCGGCGTATCGCGGAGGGAAACCACGGCGATATCCAGCTCGGCCAGCATTTCAGCGATGGTTTCCCGGGGCCTGCGATCGAGAAAACTCACATTGTCCATATCGGCGGCATACCGTTTGAGTTCCTCCTTGCGCGCGCCTTCTCCCACGAACACGAAATGCATGTCCGTGTCCGCCAGTAATCGCGCGGCATCGAGAATGCATTCGAGACCGTGCGCCATACCATGTGTGCCGATATATCCGACGAGTGTGCGGCCGGCCCATTGCCGGAAATGCTGTCGCGGACCGGGCCGCGGATGAAACAACGCGGCGTTGACGCCATTGGGCACGACATGCAAGCGTCCGGACGGAATCCCGGTCGCCTCGATATGTGCACGGAACGCGGGACTGACGATGACGATCCCATCGGCGCTGTGATACATGTACCGTTCGACACGGCGCAACAACCGCATGAGCAGCCCGCCTCCACCAATCTCCACGGCAGCAAGTGAATCCGGCCAGAGATCCCGCACTTCCAGACACAGGGGAATATGCCGAAGACGGCGAATGAACGTGCCGGCAATACCTGCGAAAAACTGCGGCGTGCTCGCTATGCAGATATCTACATCTTTTATCGCGCGACTTCCAAGCATAGCCGTCAGACCAAACGAGAGATAATTGATGCTCCGCCGGAACGTTCCTGCATTGGGCGTAACGTACACCCAGATGCGATGCACATCGATTCCATCAATGCGTTCCTTTCTGCGCCACTGTCTGCGATACCCGGGATACACGACCCCGGTCGGGTGATTCGGGATGCCACAGAGGACCGTCACGCGATGTCCCGCGGCGACCCATCGCCGGCTGAATTCATACGCACGCGCCGCAGGCGCTCCCATTTCCGGAGGAAAATACTGACAGATATAAAGAATATGAAGAGGTTTCGGGCTCATCTCATAATATACGGAAGAGACAGCAACCTCCGATGCATGCCCGGGAGTCGTGCAGGAGAGCCTGTTGCCTCAAAAATAAATCTTACCCTGAGCCCAGTGACAGGTGGTCGTTGCCTCAATAATAAAATCTTACCATGAGCGACCTGCCATCGCGGCCGTTTTCATCCTGGGGACAGCCTTCACCAAGCAGCCGTGAGCTCGATTTTCCTCTCCACT
>JAGTUW010000289.1 GCA_018224345.1 Bacteroidota bacterium | reverse complement strand
GGCGACCGTCCCGCATCGTGACAAGATCCTCCATCACCATTTCTTCGTCCGCCACGCGCTTGAGTATTGCTTCCATTCTCCGTCGGAGTTGACCGCTTTTCTCGATGATTCCCCGGCGGATAATACGCAGTTCCCTGCTGGCACTATCCTTGATGTTCCCCTCGTCATCTACGACGCGATCAATATGGAATTCCAGCAGTTTGTTCTCATGCAGTTCGGAGGCCAGTGCAGCGAGTAACGGTGATCGTTCAGCACGTTTGGAAAAGAACGTTTTGAGATTTCTGGCCACGACCAGCACATGCAGTATTTCAAGGAAATCCGATGACGCAACGACACTGCCCTCTTTGACGGCACGATGGAGTGCGGGGCGCATATCCTCAAGTACATCAAACGGAGGACGATCGTCGACATCGACCATGGAGCGCATTTCATCGACGCGTGCGAGTTCATCGCGAACAAATGCGTACATCGACGATGGTGTAAGTCTCTCCGTGTGTTCTTTCCCGAACCCCGTCACACACATCGAGGAGATGTGCACTCTTATCCTCGCGAACTCCAGTTTCTCCAATGCGTCGGTAAACATCATCTGCTCAATCATCTTCGACCTCTCCGGCATGATAGAAATGGAAACCATGTTGTTTCGATACCCGGAAGCACAATCCAGTCCGGCAACAGACTACACAATCGTATTCTGGAGCGGACCCGCTTATGGTAAGGAGAGCCAATGTCCCTGCCTGCGTGTGCGTCCGCAGGCTCCCGCTGCAGGCCACCATGTGGTGAGCAACGATGCTCAACGAGACATCCCGCATTCCGCATGGAAAGATTCATATACATCACAGTCGGGAAAAGAAAAAGGCAAACGCCATTGAGGCGCCTGCCTTGTGTGAACACACGGGAATAAGATTCAGAATTTGACAAGCGCCGAATAATTTATACGCAATGCATCGGCTCGACGCAGTTCCTGCTGCACATCGCTGACGATGCCCATCCGCGATCCCTTATCGATACGCAGCGACATAATGATATTCGGGTTATTCATGCGTTTCTGATACGCGATATTGCTGACGGCATCGACGGGAACAATTGAATCATCGATCTGCACCCTTTCATCGCTGCCTATCCAGATATAGGACAATAGACGCTTATTATCGATTTTTTCGACAGCGATCGCTTCGGGAAGTGTGTAATCGACGAGCACATCCACTTCCCTGAGCACCGTACTGACCATGAAAAAGATGAGCAGCATGAAGATGATGTCAGGCAGCGAGGACGTCGGGATGTTCTGCTGTGCCAGCGCGAGTTTTTTTTGAAATTTCATATGGTATCTGTTCCTGCCATTATCCTTCGGCCTGCGTTGGTTCGGCCAGTGAGATTCGTTGCGGGATTGCCTGGCGGATCTCCTGGACCTGATCCTCCGTCGCCTGATCGACGGTCGTCCCGAATTTCTGCCGGGCATATTCATTGCGCAGGTCGATGTAGGCCAGTTTGAGCTGGTCCATCACGTTGATGTAAATATTGTACGGGGTGTCGCGAACGGTTTTGTAGCTGATAATCAGCTTCGGATTTGCCTTGATGCGCGCGATGATTTCCGGTTTGATCTGTGGAATACCGATGATTTTCTCATCGAGCAAGACGTCCCCTACCTCATTGACGAGGAGGTTGGCTATATTATCGGACCGCACCTGCACCTGTTCGGCTGTTTCAACCCATGGCGGGAGAACGAGATCGATACCGGTATCGATATCGATCGTTGTCGTCACGAGAAAAAACAGCAACATGAGAAAGGCGATATCCGCCAGTCCGCTGGAAGATATTTCCGCACCCGGTCTCTTTTTCTTTCGAAACATGTTGAGATACTCCTTCGGAGTTGGATGAAACGGAAGCTCGCTTAGTTGACTGTTTTCTTCTTACGATTCAGGAGGACAAGTGAATCGATCAATTCAATGGAGCTTTCTTCCATTTCTACAACGAGTTTGTCGATACGGGAGACGAAGGAATTGTAGAACACCTGAAGAATCATTGCCACGATAAGACCGAAGAGCGTTGTCAACAAGGCGACGGAAATACCACTGGCTACGATTTCCGGAGAAATGTTCTTCGCAGCTGCAATGGAATCGAAGGCCTGGATCATTCCGGCGACTGTACCGCTGAAACCAAGCAACGGGGCGATGGAGATGAACGTGGAAATCCAGATCAGGCCACGCTCCAGGAAAGACATCTCGATAGATCCATAGCTGATGACGGCTTTTTCGGCTGCGTCGATACCCTCGTCCACACGCATCAGGCCTGCCTGGAATACGCTGGCGACGGAGCTGCTGTTCTTTGAACAGACTTCGAGTGCACTGTCAACACCGCCCTCATCGAGAGCCTTCTTGACGTCAACGATGAATTTCCTGGTGTTGGTCGATGCACGTGTCAGAGAGATGAATTTGAAAATCACAAAGGCGAGACCAAGAACCAGACATGCGAGAATCGGCCACATGAATCCGCCACCCTGATTGAATTTTTCAACCAGGTAATTGATGACTCCAGTACTTTCGCCGGCTTCCTGCAGAAGCAGAAGGAAGGTTCCAAGAACATGATGCATGTTACAATGCCTCCGTTAAGAATATTATGGGTTCAGATTTCGATAAACTCAATTGTGTCTTTCCGTTCATTGGCTGAAAGGAAGATATGGTCATTTTCCATAACCGAGACCTATCGGCTTTAACCATCCTTTCTAAAATACGCTCCCAACGCACGAAACTCAAGCGAGATTCAGGTTAAAAATACCGTTAGATATTTGGGTAGATAAATCCGGTCGCCGGAAACACGGGAGAGCCGGATACCCGGTCGTCTGTATTTTCAATCCCGGGAAAGTGCATTGACGAACATCTCCGTGATCACAAGAGGCCTTGTGATCGCTGATCCGACGACGACAGCATGCGCGCCGAGTTCAATAGCCTTTGCGGCTGATTCCGGGGTCCATATCCGCCCCTCCGCAATCACTGGAATAGTCAGTGCATCGGCAAGTTCATGAATCAGTTTGAATTCCGGTCTACGGTAATCATCGACAGCGGTACCAGGTGTGTATCCCGCAAGGGTCGTCGCGATAAGATCTGCGCCGCTTTCCGCGGCGCATATTCCTTCCCTGAAGGTGGCGACGTCCACCCAGAGAGTTTTGGAAACACGCCTGCGTATCTGTTCGAAAAACTGAAATCCATCCGTACCGTCAGGACGTTTACGCTTTGTACCGTCTATAGCGACGACATCCGCGCCCGCATCGAACAACGCCTGCACGTCCGCAAGCCCCGGCGTGATCAATGGGCTGCCATCTTCATAATTACCCATGGTGAAACCGATGATCGGCAGTTGTGTTCGCGCCCGCATTCTGCGCACATGCTCCACACCCTCGATGCGCAACCCCGCCGCTCCACCGCGATCGGCGATATCGACATAATATGCGAGCATGTCCCGCATGGACGCATGTTGCTCCATATCGATATGACAGGAGACGATAAGACCGTGATAAAAACGGGTGGTGATTGTATTGGATGTTGTCATACGTGTCTGGATTTGTTGACGTCAGAACAGGATTGCCCGGAGAAGAAACGCACCGCCAGCAAGCGCAGCGAACAGCAGCAGCCATATCGGAAGCTGCAGCAGGAGTATTGCACTGTAGGCTGGTCCGTAAGGACGAAATGCCAGCGGCAGTAACAACACACTCCAGAGAAAGGCGAGCAATGCCGGCACTGCGAACGCCCAGAAAGGAAACGGCATTATTTCCCATGGTGCGGGATTGTCAGAGAACAGCATTGACCCGAATATTGCCAACTGCAACGGGAGGATGAACACGGAAATCCACATGAGCGGTGAAACGCTCCACGCAAGCCAGGCCGCAGATAACCGGTATGTCAGGTGAATCCCGAAAACAGTATTGAAAAGAACGCGTTGAAACAGTGCCGCAAGAGAAAGCAGAACCAGGCCGAGGACCGGGCCTGCGAACGCGAGAGCAAGCAGAAGATAAGCGAACTGTACATCACTGTACCCGACACGCGCTATAAAGAAGAGCAACGCAAGCAAAAGCGGACCTGTGAGCGCGTACAGCAGATAGGTGTAATTTTTCTTTTCACTGCGTCCTACACGCAAGGCTGTCTGCATGGGAGCTTCCACGGCTCCCCACAGTGTCGAGAACAGATGGAGGACCGGGATTCTGTCCCGTACGGAAGCACCACAATGACGGCAGCGTATGTGCAGGACGAAGGTAGACACACCACAGGAAGGACATGGTGTCGTCCACATACCCGTTGCTTCTTGCCTCATCGTACATGTTCTCCGTGTTCAGCGCATGTTGGCGCTTCAACCGCCGTGGCAGTTTTTATATTTTTTTCCACTTCCGCAGGGACAGGGATCATTTCGACCGGGTCGCTTCTCGACGCGTATCGGCTGCCGTTTTCCGCCGGTAGCCTCGCTCGGTGCCTGCTGTCCGGGAATCGCGGGCTGATCGCCCTGGAAACCCATCCCCTCGGTTGACTGATGCGTCGTAATCAGATCGGAGACCCGCGGGCCGCGCAGCTTCTCCGGCATTTCCTCGCGTACCGGATACATGCGGAACACCATACCCAGCACTTCCCGATTGATCATGCCGAGCATACCGACAAATAATCCGAAGGCTTCGCGCTTGTATTCGATCAACGGATCTTTCTGTCCGTACGCGCGCATGTGAATACCTTCCTTGAGATCATCCATTTCGCGGAGGTGTTCCTTCCAGCGCACATCGATCACCTGAAGAATCGCCATGCGCATCAGTTGCTGCATCAGATCCTGACCGAGGTCATTCTCCTTTCTACGCAGAAAATCCATTGCGTTGTTGACGATCTGCTCTTTGAGTTCCTGCACACCTGCGATGCTGATGCGTTCGGGGTCGAGATCGAGATCCACGACGAGGTTGCGCCGCACCTCCTCCCGCAGCCCATCCATATCCCCTTCGTCATAATACTGATTCGCGATGTCCTCCGCATACTGATCCAGCATGTCATAGATCTCATCCTTGAGATTCTCTCCGATCAGTGCCTGCTTCCGCCTGGTATAAATGACCGAACGCTGCTGATTCATCACATTGTCGTATTCAAGCAGCCGCTTGCGAATGCCGAAATTGTTTTCCTCGACTTTCTTCTGGGCTCGTTCGACCGATTTGGTGATCATCGAATGTTTGATCACCTCTCCTTCTTCGACACCCATGCGCGTCATGACCGCGGCGATGCGGTCGGATTTGAACAGGCGCATCAAATCATCCTCGAGCGAGAGGTAGAAGCGTGTCACGCCCGGATCACCCTGACGGCCTGCGCGGCCGCGAAGCTGGCGGTCGATCCGTCGTGCCTCATGGCGTTCGGTACCGATAATGACCAGACCACCTGCCTCACGTACGCCCGGTCCCAGTTTGATATCCGTACCGCGACCCGCCATATTTGTCGCAATCGTGACCGCGGCTGGCAAACCCGCATTGGCAACGATCTCGGCTTCCCGTCTGTGCTGCTTCGCATTCAGTACGTTGTGCGGGATACCACGGCGTTTGAGCATACGTGAGAGCGTTTCGGAGACTTCGACATTTGTCGTACCGACGAGTGTCGGTTGGCGATTCTCGCGATTTTCTTCGATATAATCAATGACCGCGTTGTATTTTTCGCGTCTTGTTCTGTAGATATGGTCTTCCTGATCATCGCGAACAATCGGTTTGTTCGTAGGGATGACCATGACATCGAGTTTGTAGATTTCATAAAACTCCCCCGCCTCCGTTTCCGCAGTACCTGTCATACCCGCGAGTTTCTTGTAGAGACGGAAGTAATTCTGCAACGTGATTGTCGCCAGCGTCTGCGTATCCCCTTCGACCTTGACGTTCTCTTTTGCCTCGATCGCCTGATGCAGGCCTTCGGAATAGCGTCGACCGGGCAGGATACGCCCGGTGAAGGTATCGACAATCATGACTTTTCCTTCCTGTACCACGTACTCGACGTCTTTCTCATACAGGCAATAGGCCTTCAGCAATTGATGCACGGTATGAATGCGATCACTCCGCTCGGCGTAAATCTGCTGCAGTTTGTCCTTTTCCCTCTGCAACTCATCCTCCGGCAGACCTTGTCCTTCCAACGCGCTGAGTTCGGCTGCAATATCCGGCAATACAAAAAAGTCGGCTTCGTCCTTTGAAGGAGCGAGAAATTCCCGTCCCTTTTCCGTCAGATCGACGATATAGGTTTTTTCATCGATGGAAAAATAGAGTTCATCAATGATTTCCGGCATGCGACGCGCATTTTCTGCACGGTAGACATTCTCGGTCTTTTGCTTGAGCGTTTCGTTTTCCGGATCGCTGAGAATTTTGAGCAGTCGCGTGTGCTTCGGCATTCCCCGTTGCGCGCGGTATATATTGACACCGGCTTCATCGCGTTTCCCGTCCTTGAGCAGACGATCAGCCTCCGCAAGAATTTTGGCAATGAAGGCATTCTGGGCGTTGACCAGCCGTTCGACCCTCGGTTTCATCTCGTCGAATTTCTGATCGGTGTCGCCGACGGGACCACTGATAATCAAGGGCGTACGCGCTTCATCGATCAGAACGGAATCCACCTCATCGACAATAGCGTAGTTGTGTTCGGGCTGAACCATTTCGTTGGCATCGATAACCATGTTGTCGCGAAGGTAATCGAAGCCGAACTCATTGTTCGTGCCGTAGGTGATGTCCATGTTGTAAATGTCACGCCGCTGTTGTGGCCCCATGTCGTTCTGAATGCAGCCGACAGTGAGTCCGTGAAATGTGTATACCGGGCCCATCCATTCACTGTCGCGTCTGGCCAGATAGTCGTTGACCGTCACCAGATGCACGCCCTTTCCGGGTAAGGCGTTGAGAAAGACCGGCAGGGTTGCGACCAGCGTTTTACCTTCGCCTGTGGCCATCTCGGCAATGTTTCCCTGATGCAGAGATATGGCCCCGATAAGCTGCACGTCGAAAGGAATCATGTCCCAGGTCACCTTCCCATCGACGACCGTGTATTCGTGGCCGACCAGTCTTCTGCAGGTATCCTTCACCACTGCAAATACTTCCGGAAGAAGCTCGTCGAGTACCTCCTCGGTTGTCTCGTGCAATTCCTCCCTGAGATCCTTCATGCGGTCATGCAGGGACTCGCGATCAATCCCCTCGTTATCTTCGCGGAGCTCATTCTGTATGCCCTCTATTTCTTTTTCGATTTCCCTGGTTTCATCAGCGATCCGCTCACGAAATTCCTGCGTCTTCGCGCGGAGTTCATCGTCAGTCAGGGATTGAAGGGACTCATAGTGCCTGTTAATTTCTTCGACAACCGGGAGTGCCGCCTTGAGTTCACGTTTTTGTTTTCCGCCACCAAGAAGGCGATTGAGAAGGTTCATCATGAAATAGTATTCCTGTAGCGCTGGTTTTCAACGAAAAAGAAAGTTACGTGTTTTGAAGGGCGCAATCAAGCCAGTTCGAGGTCAGACACCGCAGTGTAACAGGTCAGACTTCGCAGTGTGACAGGTCAGACACCGCAGAGTGGTTCCGGGTTCGTGCGGTCACAATGCCCCGGGAGGTGGTGGGTTGACACCGCAACACCGCAGGAGCTCAGCGCAGAATACCTGCTGCACGCAATCTGCGGGAGAGTTTGATGACACGCAGATTTTCCCATTCCAGTGCGTGCACGGGATCCTCGACAAAATGCAGGCGGCCATAGGTTTCCGGGCGGCCGGGCTTATACTCCCGTGCAGTGCTGACAAGCGATACCCAGCGACGCTGCATGGGATGATCGACGTCATGATACACGCAGACAAAACCGACGGATTTCCATTCATTTGTTCCGGTGAACAGTTCAAACGGGAGTCTGAAGGTAAACTCCCAGGTCTGATACTGGGCTTCCATTTCGAGGTGCGTTACCTGAATAGCATCGGTATATCGCTCCACGAGTGTGGACCCCAATAATTCGACTGTCGGTGTACGTGCGTCCCCGTCCCCCATGATCACACGTATCCCGAGCTGCGTTTCGTCGTAGGAGGATTGAAGTTTTCCGTTGGGCTGTACGCGGTTTTTCCCGCTGAAATCGAAATGCAGTGAGAGATGATCAGACGAATCCGCATTCGCGTGATACAGTAAGCGATCGTCGTGCATGCGTACACGGAACGCAACGGTGCTGCTGTCATAACGTGCGGAACAAAAAACACTGCTGTCATCCGGGCCATGCCAACTGCTTCCGCCCTGCGTGATCATCAGTCCACTGGAATCACCGATTTCAGAACGCATACCGTGGTGCAGTGTCAGATGTGACGGAAACACAGGAAGGTCATAGTATTTCTGTCGCAGAAATGTCGTTCCCTTATTGCCGCCATAATAATGTTCCTCAGCCAGAAGAGTTTCATAGGAATATTGCCGTTCATAGCCGACTGCGGTCTCCCGGGAAGCTGTACGCATGCGTTTCGTGGTCCATTCCGAAACACGACGGAACGTCCCTTCTGTTGCGCTGTACCCGGTAATGCGCCAGGCGAGTTCACCGAGTTTTTCCGTTACGTAACACTCGCCACGGTCAATGAAAAAGCCGACCTCGATCGGCTCGACTATGTAACGTCTTTTCAAAGAGCGCAGTAATCGAAATTCCGGACCGTCATTGAGAAAGAAATGCACGTCGATTTCCCGTGCGGGCGCATCCTCCCTGAGAACAGATAAGACCACATCCATGCCGTCATCGCCAGAATAATCCCCGATATCATACCCGTGGATTTTGGACTTCGGCGGAAGTTTTGATAGAATGGAAGCGACTTTTTGCTGCGAGAATATGACTTCCAGAGCGGCGGAAAATTCAGCATGTGCCATGCTGTCGGCAATTGCAATTTCAGCCGGTGGTGATGTGTCTGGCAATGGGTTTGCCAGAGCATGCACACGAGTCAACGAAATGACCCCCATAAGAACATTCAAGAACACAAAAATGAGAATAACCCTGTTGCGACCCATGCTCCGAGTACTTTCTGTTGGTATTTGTCTTTTCTGTTTTGTCGTGTCCGCCGGTGCTCAAACCGGAACCCCGGTATCGGTGCTGCGGAACGCAGTTGCCGAGGAGCTGAATGTGCCCCTCTTCGACCGCTGTCTCGCCGCCGTGGAAATCGCCGATGCGGCGAGCGGGACAGTCCTGTACGCCAGAAATGAGCATTTGCTGCTGCGCCCGGCTTCGAATGTAAAACTCTTCACCACTGCTGCAGCGGTGCTCGGAATGCCACAGGACTTTCACTTCGAAACAACGATAGCGGTGGCAGGCACGAGGCGACACACGCTGTACTGTATCGGCGGCGGAGATCCACTCTTCTCCTCACAAGATATTCAAAAACTCGCGCAATTCGTACACGCAGCCAACATCGAACGGATAGATACGCTCGTGATGGACGGCAGCCTCTACAATGCAGATATTTACGGACAGGGCTGGATGTGGGACGATGAAGCTGATCCTTTCACCCCTTATCTCTCCGCCTTCCCTGTCGATGGCAATGTCGTTCGTATCAACGTGAGAAAAACCTCGCAACAAGCGTCCTCCATTATAGTCAGCAGCAGGCCTTCAAGCCGGTTCTTTCAGATCACGCAAGCAGATGCTGCGGATGCGGGTAGACATGGTAGTGGTTTTCACATGGAAAAAGTGCCAAGAAGCAATGAGATTCTGCTCTTTGGAACGCCGCGATCCGGTCGCACCGAAAGCAAACAATTCAGCATCTGGCGACCGATCGATGTGTTTGCCGACCTGCTGCAAACGGAACTCCAGCGACGCGGCATTACCGCTGATACCCTTGTGGTCACTTCCGCATCATCGAAGCCGTCGGAGTTGCAACCGTTGGGTAGCATCAGGCGCCCACTCTCCCCTGTGCTTGCGGAAATGAACAAGAAGAGTAATAATCTATCGGCTGAAGCGATGCTGCGGGCACTGAGTTTCGGCACGGGAAGAAGCATCAGTCAGGTCAGCGCCTCAGACGGACTGGCCGCTATGTCGGTGATTCTGAAGATCCATCGCATGGATGAACGCGACATGGCCCTTTACGACGGATCCGGCATCTCGTTCTACAACCTGGCGACTGCTGCATCCCTTGGTCGTTTGCTGCGCATGCTCGCAGCGAACGAAGCCTACGAACGTTTTCGCGCTTCGCTCGCCATCGGAGGAGTGGACGGCACATTGCGGAACCGGATGCGCGATCTGGCCGCGAGTCGCGGATTCCGGGGTAAAACAGGAACAGTGCGCGGAGTAAGCGCACTGTCCGGATATGTGCAGGCTCCCGGAGGACACCTGTTGACGGTTGTCATGCTGATGCAGAATTTCAAGGGGAGACATACGCCCTACCGTGCCGTGCAGGATCGTATCGTCAGACACTGTTTCAACTACAGTGCCACGAAAACGCCGACTACGCAGACTCGATGAGCGTCTTGTATTCGGTTTTTCCATCCTTGATGAATTCATCGACGATACGATTTATCAACTGCTCGCTGATCTCGTCGGCATCGTCTTCGATTGCATCGTACTCTTCCATCGACTTGCAGAAATAAATCTCGTTGAACGTGTTCGGCCGCGTTTTACTTTCGAAAACGGAATAGTTTTTACCGAGTTCGTTCGTAAGATAGTTTTTAAGTTCCCTGACGGTCTCCAGGTATTCTTCGCGTTTTTCCTCGCGAATCGGATAGGAAATGGAAAAAAGCACTTTGTGCATCGAAATCTCCATGTGATCTGGATGATATAAAAGCTGTGCAGTGCGGAAGCACGTGATGACGATGTGCACGCCTATCTCGGGCCATGCCCATCGTCATCATGACGGATCAGGTGTTCATCGGCGGTTGCGGTCTCCGCCGCGCCCGCCTCTGTCTCCGCCCCTTCCGCCGCGATCGCGATCGCGGCCGCCACGATCACCTCCTGGACGACCCTCGGGTTCTACATATCCCTCAGGGGGATCCATGAGCGCCTTACGACTGAGAACAAGTTTTCCGTTGTCCTCGACGCGCAGCAATTTCACGGTGACAACATCACCTACTTTCAGTACTTCGTCAACTGTATTGAGTCTGCGGAAATCGATCTGAGAAATATGGAGCAGACCTTCCTTTCCGGGCAGAATTTCAACGAATGCACCAAATTCCGCGATACGCTTGACCGGGCCGGTATATACTTCACCAGCTTCCGGCATCTGTGTGATGCGCTTGATCATTTCGATCGCTTTTTCGCTCTGTTCCGAATCGACGGCGGCAATGATAATGCGGCCGTCATCCTCGATATTGACTTCTGCGCCACTCTCGGCAACGATACTTTTAATGTTCTTCCCGCCGGGTCCGATTACCGCTCCGATCAAATCGACAGAAATGTAAATCGTTGTCAACCTGGGTGCGTAGCGGGAAAGTTCGGTGCGGGCAGCTGTAAGAGTCTCGTCCATCTTGTCGAGAATATGCAAACGGGCCTCCCGGGCCTGCGCCAGAGCGTTTTCCATGATCTCGAAGCTGATGCCCTTGAT
>JAGTUW010000288.1 GCA_018224345.1 Bacteroidota bacterium | reverse complement strand
CGTGCTTTCTCATAACGCGCATGATCGACATTTGCTCCGGTGATACTGCGTATCAGGGTACAGCCCGGCAGAAGAAGCAACAGGACAATGATGAAAGGGAACAGGTATTTCATCTGAATTCCACCTCGATGATTTTCTTTTCCTCCCTTTCGTACCAGGGCTCATCCGGCACGTGCAGTGCATCCTCGCTGATGGCGTGCACCTTCGGGTGCCGTCGTGCCTCCGCGATTTCCGCCTCGAGCGCACCGCCTTTCCATACGATCAGCCGACGAAGTCCCTGCGCGCGCAGCAGCGGGAAACTCCATCGCACCAGAGCCGGCAACTGCGTGACCGCGCGCGCAAGTACGACGTCCATGCGCTTCCCGCAGGTCTGCAGCAGTGCGGCGTCCTCCGCCCTGCCCCGATGCACAGTGACATTGCGCAATCCGAGACGGTCAGCGATATCACTGACGGCGCGGGTTTTTTTTGCGATGGAATCGACGAGTGTGAATTCGACCTGCGGCAGCAAGATTGCCAGCGGTATTCCCGGGAGTCCGCCCCCGGTCCCCAGATCGAGCATGCGGCCCTCTCGCGGCAGATCAACAGTCAGCAGCGCCGCCAGCGCGTGCAGTATATGATTGCGCCAGAGCTGCCCTTCGTCCTTGCGCGAGATCAGATTGACGACGCCGTTCCACTCCAGCAACAGACTGGCGTAAGCCGACAGCATATCGCGCTGTGCATCACTGACAGGATACCCGGCGGCATTCATCATTGCCTGTACAGAGTGCGCAGTATGTACCTGTACCATGTTCATGAAGACAAATTACGAAAACAACGGCACAGGTGAAGACACGTTTCCTATTCGTTGCGCACGATCGCGATTTCCACACGGCGGTTGCGCTGCCGGCCCTCTGCGGTACTGTTCGGGGCGACCGGCTGCCGCTTCCCGTACGTGCGGATTTCCATCGGGTTCTGCAATGTCACACCCTTTTCCCCGAGCCAGTCACCGACATAGCGGCCGACTTCCTGTGCGCGGTTGTAGCCGAGCTTTATATTGTAGGCAACGGTGCCGACCGAGTCGGTATGGCCGGAAAGAACGACCGTGGAATTCGGGAATTGCGCGAGCAACAACACGACACTGTCAAGTTTGCGTTCCTCCTCGGGACGAATATTGAAGAGGTTGAAATCAAATTCCACAGTAAAGGAGTATATTTTACGTTCTTCCTCTGCGACGGGGACCAGGAGCAGATCGTGAGTGACGGTCATGCGTTCACCCATGTCACGCGCAAGGTCGGTGATCTCGTCCACATCGCCGAAGCGGATGGTTTCCACCGCACTCATGAAACCGTTGAGTTCCCCGCTGACGACATACGCCCCGCCCAGTTCCATGCGTATCTCTAAGGCACCCTGCCCCTCTGCGAGTTCGCGATCATCGGTATCGGAGATATTCACCAGTGCGGGGATATCCTGCATGGTGTATGCATTTTTGGCCTGCACGCGCAGCACCAGGGGCTTTTCCTTCGGTTGTGGCGGTGGTGGTGGCGGCACGCGCCGTATGACACGGTAGAGATCATACCCGCCGCTTCCGCCAGTCCTGTTCGACGCCAGAAAGACAGTGTCGGCATCGAGCGATCCGCTGAAGAAGATATCGTCGTCTCCGCTGTTGAACGGCAAACCCAGAGGTTCGGGAGTCGACCACGCGCCAGAGATCCGGCGCGAGACGAATATATCGAAGCCGCCGCGTCCTGGATGTGCGTCGGAAGAAAAATACAGCTCACTTCCGTCGGGCGACAGCCAGGGTGTGATTTCATTGCCGCCTGTGTTGATGGTAGCGCTGAGATTGACCGGAGCCGACCAGGTGTCACCGGTCTTTCTGCTCATCCACAGATCGCTGCCGCCATGTCCTCCGAAGCGTTCCGACGCGAATACCAGCGTGCTGCCGTCAGCGCTCAGTGTGGGATGGTGATCCCATTCCCTGTCATTGATGCCGGATTCGAGCACGTGGCTATTCTCGAAGGCGAGTCCGCCATCCGAAAGACGCGCCTCGACCAGATCACAATCCCCCACACCGTCGCTGCGATAGCATTCGACGTACAGCAGATGTCCTTGTGCATCAGGCGGACCAGCCGGTGCGCCGCTTCTGATATGCTCCGAGGAAGTGCGGACCTGCCGGACGTCCCCCGCCGGGACTGCGGGCTGCAGCACATACATGCGGTCGAGCTTTTTTCCGCCGACCGGCCGGTTGGATGTGAAATACAACGCGTCGCCGATACGTACAGGAGCGATGTCGTCGCCGGCACTGTTGGCAGCGGTGAGCGATGTGATCGCCCAGTCATCTCGCAGGTCGCCGCCTGTTTCATACATGCTCGTGCAGCCGATGACTGTGAGCAGGAAGACTGACAGAAGTAAATTTGAAATACGCATAATCATCACAGTCGTATGTTGAGCATGAGAAGTCCGTGTGCGGTCAGCACCGTCCAATTATCCTGTGACGACACATTGGTCAGGGGTGCGATGATGCCGGCACGCGGCGTGATTGCGACGGACGGTGAGAGCAGGATGTCATATCCGAGACTTGCGGTGAGTGCGAAGCGCAATCGTCCGCCACCGGGGATGTCCGTCTCCCCGAGCAGAATGTTCTCCGTCGTACCATCGTAGTATTCCACGCCGGGTGTAAGGATACGCTCGACATGGTCATAGCGCGCGGTCAGCGGGACACCGACTTCGAAGCCTCCGCGCAGAAAGAAACTGCTGCGCGGAATATACCAGAACACACCCGGCCGGATGCTCACCCACTCCAGGCGCACGTCTGAGGAATTGCGGTATTCGACATCCAGATCGGGATTGTCTCCGACGATCACGCTGCTTCTTGTATCCTCCCGCGAAAACTCTGCGGAGGCATCGAAATAGCTCAGCATGACACTCCAGGCAAAACCCATTTTCGGGTACTCCACTCTGAATTCCCCTGTCATCATGAAACGCACACCGTCCTCATCACGGAATTCACAATCACAGGAGGGTGAAAAAAACCCCTCGTGCATATAGGCGTAGGCGCCGAGTCCGAGACCCAGCCAGTAGCGTATCGGTCGCGCTGCGAGAATATCGCTTTCATACGCCGGTGCGAGCGCATTACCGTGTAATGGCTCACCGTGGTACGCTTCCGTGTGTGGCGGATCAAACTGTTGTGACGCAGCAGGAGCAGCAGTGGGCAACATGTTGGGACGAAGATCGCCTTCGATCCGGCTTGCCGAAGTGCCGGGGTGAACTATTATTGCGGATGTGCGTAGCTCCGCATCGGGAGAATGGGGGTCCGCAGCGTACTGCGCCGTCGCGAGATTTGCAACCACGGGCAGCAGGACGAGCATGACGATGATGTGTTTCATGAGTATTTCAGTTTGGTTGTCATGCGGATTATCTGAGAATAAGCAGCGGTTGTGAAGCTGTTCCGTCTTTTGAGCGGAGAATAAGCTGATAGCGGCCGGAGGACAGAGTGTGTGTCGGCAAGTTCACCCTGTGTGTGCCCGCGTCGACGTACCCGGAGAGCAGAACGGATTTCGTTCTCCCCAGCATGTCGACGAGCAGGATGTCCGCATGTCCCGCCTGCGGCAGTGTGAAACGGAGAGCGATGTCCCCCTTCACGGGCTGTGGCCACGGGGCTTCGAGAGAAAGTGCGACGGGCAGCGCGGGCGGCAGCACGCGGGAAGTGCCCGATGACGTGCGGAAGCCGGTAAACATTGTATACGCGTCATGGAAAGTGAAGCCGTAGGAAACAGCGCCAAGTCCGCGCGGGTCTGCCGTCTCGAGACGATTGACACCATGAGGCAGGCGCAGCCGTGCAGTCTGCCACGACGTGCCTGTCAGCGAGGTGAATTCCGAGGCGTCGACTGGCACGTAATTGAGCATTACCTGCTGCTCCCCGCCATCGTGAACGATTATGTTGACGAAATTGGAATCGGCATCACCCGGGACATCGAAAACAGGCGCAAGCACTCCGGACGGAAAATAGTGGCAGCTCATGAACCGGTCGGTCGGGACGAGCACGAGCATCGACGCATCTCCGTGATGGTTCTCGGGTGCATCCCACATCGCCGAGTTCGCGTATTGCGCGACAAGTATGGGTTTGTCAGAAGCAAAGTGCGTCACGTCGGTCATCACATCCTCCATCCATGCGCCTGCGTGGGCGAGTATGGGCAGGACCGTGCCGTTTCGTGTCACGGTGGTATTGTCCTCGGTGGCGACAATACGCCAGGTGTCACCGTTGAGCCGCGAGCGGTAAGGCACGGCGACATATTCGTTGCCGAGGTAGCGGATCGGGATCATCTGGTGATGGTGAGGATTGAGAAAGCCGTAGAGGTCACGGTTGTTTTCCGGT
The DNA here is from genome assembly GCA_018224345.1 of Bacteroidota bacterium. GTDB lineage: Bacteria > Bacteroidota > Ignavibacteria > SZUA-365 > SZUA-365 > SZUA-365. The sequence goes on along the minus strand of JAGTUW010000288.1, from coordinate 2,385 downwards.
ATCCACCCGGATTCTCCACCGGAGAACACCGCGACGGGTTTATTCGCCTCGATGCGTGATCCGGTCAGTGATCCCCCGACGCCGCCGACGAAGGCACGTATATAATAGACTTCTCCGCGTGCGAGACTGACGGTAATCGGTTGACCATCGGGGCGGCCGCTGCTGGTGAAGGCGGTGGGCGTGATCGTGACCTCCGTCATATCCTCTGTCGCCAGGACGACGAAATGTTCGTAGGCGTCGGTCCAGTTGTATCCCACGGTGACATAGCTGGTCCCGAGCGCATGTATTGGAAGCACGGTACTGCCATCGCTATGCCGGTCGACATACCCTGCGATAAAGACATGTACGGGGTTGTCACTTTCTATATACACGCCACGAGCCACCGGTATTTCAGGGGGGTAGCGGCTCAGGGATCTGTCCACCTCCACCAGTTTGACAGCGCCTTCGGGGACAACGACGGTCTGTTCACTACCCGCATGCAGATCTCGGATGCGCACGGTGCTTTCCTCGGGCGCCGTAATAAAAACACGCAGATACTGCTGCGCGGCACCGATGAGATCCGGCAGAAAGGCAACATAGAACTCCTGGCCTGCCGTACTCACACCGGGCTCGATGCAGGGAGAACGATCGAGTGCGGACAGCAGTACCACATTCTCACAGGACAGTTGCAGCCCGTCATCGGCATGAACAAGAATGGAATAACGCACCGCGATGTCGGCGGTCTGGACAAGAGCGCGAACCTGCCAGTCCACCCGCGCGAATTCCCCGGGGAGCAACGGATCGGGAAAGACCAACTGAAGAAATGGAGGCGAGACAAGATCCAGTTCCGGTGGTAGTGCCAGCGTCGCTGTTGCGTTACGAATCGGGACATGCCCGGTATTGGTCAGTATAGCGGAAATGGTGAACGGATCAGGTATATAGCCAGCTGCCTGGGGATCCGGATACAGCCGTATGGTATCTCCGCAGTCGAGTTCCGCCATCGCTTTCGTCAGTGGTGGTATGACGCCGTCTGCCGTACAATTGACTGCAAGTTCCGTCGGGGAGATGATTTCGAATTCCGCCTGTATCGGTGTGGGATCGGCAACCGGCGCCGTATGCGTCCACCAGGTCAGGGTCCGGGATTCTCCAACCGGAATGGGACCGGGGATGGTTTTGATCGTCCCTTCTCCCGCCGCGAAAGTCAATTCCGGAGGCAGGGAAACCGCAACATCGATATCGGGAAGAGGAAGCACACCGGTATTGCGCACAGTTGCATGCAGCGCCAGTGGATCGGGGACATAGGCCGTGGAATCCGCGTTGTAGCGTATCTCGTCTATCGCACAGAACAGTTCGGTATCAAAGAATGTGAGATAGCCGTAATCCGCTCGCACCGTGCGGGAGGTTCCGGGGGGGATGGACTGCCTGTCCCAGCGCAGCACGACGGCGTCATCGATAATGGGGAGTCCGGAAGGCGTGTATTCCCAGGCCACTGTCCCGAGATAGCCGTTGAATTGCCAGTTTCCCGCAATGAAGCGGTCGGGGATGTCGGCAGTCCCGCTGCGCAGGCGTCCACGGATGCGGAACGGACTTCCCTGTACCTGCGCCTCGTAGCGATCCGGGACGGAGGTATTGCGCCAGTCCCTTTCCCTGTCGATACGCAAGGCATCGACGGTCAGATCGACAGTATCCTCCTCACCGATCATGATATCGAGCATCAGCAGCACACCTGCCGGCAGCGGACGCGCAGTGAGGTTTTCCACCGTGTTAATGATGTTGATATAGGCATAATCGCCGTCCAGCGAGGGCAGCAGTTCCTGAACGAAGCGCAATGAATCATTTCCTTTTCGCACGACGGATTCGATACGGACGCGGTCAGGAAGTTCCGTCACCTGTACAGCGGGAAACGGGACCGTGCCCGGTGGGGTAGCCGACCGTTGCAGGGTATTGGTTGTCCAGGTGGTGTTCAATGCATGGAGATTGCTGTAGGCCGTCACACCCTCTTTTCCCGTGAACAGCAATGGCGCGCCATTGGCTGCCTCGATACGGAATTGTCCGCTACCGGGTTCGACCAGCACGCTGATGACTCCGTTTCCGGCGCGCGCAAAGGACGGCGTCGCTCCCTGCTGTGCCGCGAGCATGACGGGGAAAACAATAATGGAGATCAGGAAACAGACGACCTTCGCACAAAAACTACGGCGCATGGGGTCCCCTCAGGGTTGACGAATACGATGAATATAGCGGTAATCGCGCTTTGGTGCAACCATCAACCGGAAGAAAAAACCACCAATGCACCAACACACGAACAAGAGCACAAAAAGGTTTTCAGATCGCTCCTTATTCAGCAATAAGCGTTCTGAAAACCCTCTTCGTGCTTTTTATTCGTGATTTAGTGACTTGGTGGTTTTT
>JAGTUW010000287.1 GCA_018224345.1 Bacteroidota bacterium | reverse complement strand
GGACAGTGCGTACAAGCGCCCGGTCGCGCGTGACACGGTCCAGTGCATCGGAGTGATGATGAATGCAGTAATCACAACGATTCGCAGCGGACACCACGGTAGCGATCAATTCACGATGACGGCGGGAGAGCGGTCCCTGCGCGAACATCAATTGTTTATACAATGCGACATGCGGCGGCAGGGTCTCCGGCAACTGGCTGTGTATGGCAAGAATATTGTCCATCCCTCCCCACGGCGCCCGATACCTTCTGTACAGGTCCCGCAGGACATCCCCGGCATTTTCCTCCGCTATGATTCCGATATGCGCCATGTAAATCCTGATAAAATACTGATGACATTGCTGCGGTACATAGCCAATATTGTAAAAAACGGGTGAAAACCCGAAAGCGTTCACCCGCCGCAGAACTCCTGAATCTGCACCATCCCGGCAGTCGTCACACGGAGCGGAGAGAGATGTACCACGCATGAGGTCCTGCAGATACTGCTGATGGCAACTACAATATATAGATAGCGCCATTCTCCATCTGTCCGTCACATGACAATTCACCTCTGGATAATAAACACCCTGAACACGAAAGGATAGCCGCGACTTTGAACAAAGCGGCAAGAGAGGTAGCGCTTGTGGTGAGGCAGCATGTGCAGCGAATCCGGCAGGAAGGCCGGTATGGCGCCAGGCCGCAGAAGTGGGACAGACATTGTTATCGATCAGGCGAGGCCACGGTCGGTATTTCCGGCAGGGGAAGCAGACCGATACGCTCCAGCAACAGCGAGACGAACACCGGCAGGTAGACGGCTGGTCCGAGCCAGAACGGTTCGACCCACGGTCCTCCGCTGTGGTACAGCACACCGGAGAAATTCGACAGGGAGACGGTCGCGACGAATACGACGAAACTCCAGCGGGGATAGAACGGGAGCAGCAATGCCGTCCATGTCAGATACCAGGGATGTACAGTGGCAGCCAGCAGGAAGAATACGACCGTGGCGCCGGCAAGCTTCCACACCAGTGGGCGGCGTGTCATGGCAAGGAGGAGGACTCCCACGACGGTCAGTCCCATGGCCACCGGCCGGGCAGTGGAGGAGGTATCGAGCAGTGCAAGCAGTAACGGATACAGCGATCCGTTGAAACTCCAGCGCGCGGTGTACACAGCGAGCGATTCGAACGGCGAACCGGCCGACAGCATGTACGGCAGGTAGATGAGGACAGGGACGGCCAGGGCCGCCATCATCCAGAGATGCTTTCTCTCCCACGCATCCCGCAGCAGCAGCGGGACGAAAATGACAGAGAGCAGTTTGACCGCGATGGAAAGACCCAGCATCACCGCGCCGGCGATGCGGGAACGTTTCTCATACAGGAGAAGGAAAGCCAGGACAAATGGAAAACCTATGACATCGAGATGGCCGTCAACCATGAACTGCAGAATCACAAGGGGATTCAGCGCGTAGATTCCCACAGCATGCGATGCGATTCCGTATTGTCTGAGCAGGAGGAGTATGAGGATAATGGTGGCGGCATCGGCAAGGAGCAGGGGTATTTTGAAGGCCAACACCGAAGCGCCCCCGATACTGTAGGTGAGGAAGAACACCCATTGCGCCAGAGGTGGATAGACTGTTTTCATCGAGGGAAAGTTGATTGAGGCCGGCAGCAGCGGACCATGCAAGTCCGCCAACGCCTCGTCTTCCGGCGCATGGAGATAGGGATCGATTCCCTGTGCCTGGACTTTCCCATCCCATATATAGCGGTACATGTCATCCGACGCGATGGGCCCTGTTCCGATCAGTGTCAGGCGCATCACCACCGCTGCAGTCAGGACAGCCGGCAACGTCCAGCGTGGCATATCGGATTGCAGAAACAGGACAATACCCAGCCAGACCGCTGCCCCCCCCACGCTTGCGTGGAAGAATAGCCAGGGATTCACTTCGCCATTGACTGCCACCAGCACAAACAGTGTTTCCAGCAGCAACAACAGGAGGATGAAAGCAGCACTGCGCATGGTCGCTACCTGGATGAGAAGAGATGCCGGAACAGCGTTGCCAATATGCGTGCGGAGGCGAGAAAGGTTCCGCGAACAGTACCGGTCACTTTCGATTGGCCGATGCGACGACGGTAGGAGACAGGGACTTCCAGACAGCGCATCTTCCGTTTCGCCGCTTTGATCTGCATTTCCACCGTCCAGCCATACCGCATCTCCCGCATGTCCATCGCCAGCAGATCCGGAATACGGAGGGCGCGAAAGGGGCCGAGGTCGGTAAAACGCTGTCGCCAGAACAGTGCGATGAACATTCCCGCAAACAGATTGCCGAGCCGTGCCTGCGGCAGCAATGCGCCGGGTTCACGTTCGCCGAGCGCACGCGAACCGAGAACAAAATCCGCGGTACCGGAGAGCAGCGGCTCGATGAGCACGGGCAGTTCGCGCGCATCATCGGCATGATCGCCGTCGAGAAACACCACGATATCGAAGCCAGCCGCATGCAGATGGGACACACCCGTCATACAGGCATATCCATAGCCCCGACGATTCTCTGTGAGTACTGTGGCACCGGCGGCGCGTGCGTTGGTCGCCGTGTTGTCGGTGGAACCGTTATCGACCACGACCACACGTTCGACAATGGGAGGAATATCCCGCAGCACCAGGGCGATACTCTCCTCTTCGTTCAATGCGGGGATCACCACACCGATACGCGCAGCCGCATCCGAACCCTCATTCATCCAGCGCCCCTCCGCAGCTGCTGCCCGAACCAGCGGTGCAACCAAAGCAATGCGAACCGAAAACAATAGGCCGAACCCGGAGACGGTGAAAGTCGAAATCGAAAATGCTGCGAGGATACCGCTCGTCGACGGGAAGTTCCAGCATCTGATTGAAATCGCAATCGTACAGTGTTCCGTCATATCCTACACTGAGGATGTTCCGGCACATGACATTTTCCGCTGCGGTCGGATTGAAGGAGGTCATGAGTTTCTGCATGTATTCGTCGTAGGTGCCATTGCGTTCCAACTGATCGCGAAAACGATGGATAGGCATGTTCGTTATGGTGAACAACTGCGAGAAGACAATACCATAGCGGTCGTGCAGTTCTCTTTTGAAATCCATTTCCAGTTGCCGCTGATCTCCGGGGAGAAAGGTACCGTTGGGATTGTATACGAGGTCGAGCAGCAGCTCGCCATCCTCCGCGCCGTATCCCCGTGCGTTGAGAAGACGCAGTCCGTCGATGCTTTTTTCGAAGACTCCCTTGCCACGCTGCCGATCTGTGAAATATGGCTGATAATGCGGAAGCGAACATATCAATTCAACCTTCTGTGCAGCAAAAAACTCCGGCAGATACTCCTTGCTCTCACCTGTCCGGGGGTTTCCGTCAAAAGTCACCGTCAGATTGTGGCGTACCATCACATGTGTTCCGAGTGCGCGTGCGCGTGTGACCAAATAATCGAAATGCGGATTGAGTTCCGGAGCGCCACCGGTCAGGTCGAGCGTCCGTATGGCAGGATTCGCCTCCAATACCCGGAGACACTGATCGACGGTCCGCAGATCCATCTGTTCCGTCCGTTTCGGTGAGGCCTCCACATGACAGTGCAGGCAGGCCTGATTGCACAGTTTGGTGATATTAACCTGTAGCGTATCGATCGTCGTCGGTGCGAGATCGAGATGATGGTTTTGCAGAATTCCCGTGAAATCATATTTCGCATCAGAGAACTGCGTTCGCGTCTTGCCTGTATTCTGCTTCATCGACATACCCTCGTCACATGGCTCCATGGTGTTTGAGAACATTGTGCATCTGCACGCCATGGACGAGCGCCATTCCTGCCGCCATCGCTCCCGCGACATGCACGGCTTCCGTCATCTGTTCCGGATCCGCTCCCTGTTCGACTGCGGCGGTCGTGTAGGCCTCGATGCAGTAGGGACATTGCTTGAAATGCGAAATGGCGAGCGCGATCAATGCCTTCTCGCGCTTGCTCAATGCACCGGCCTCACCGGTGACGGCATTGTAATACTCGAAAAACTTGTCCATCAACTCCTTGCGAAAAAGGCCGACTTCTGCAAAGCGACCCAGATCTTCCGATTCGTAGTATTGCATGATCATCCTGATAAAAAATGAAAAAAAAGTCAGTGCTGCGCGATACTGTCGGTAACAGCCGTGATGGCATTCGTAATTGGGTGCTCCGGATGTGCGTGCACCCAGGTATACAGGTCAGCTGCCGTATCGATGTCCGACAGCATGGGCAGTGTCTCCAGCGAAAGCTGCTGCGCATCGATGTTGCGTACCGTCTGCAGACATGTTGCCGCATCACTCCAGGTCACACCAGCAAATAATTCCGGATTATGTCGTCTCATACCGATCAGGTAATAGCCGCCATCGCGCGCTGGCCCCAATACTATGTCGCTGTACCGCAGTGCCCCGATACCCTGCAGCAGCAGCGCATGATGAAGTCCCGGAAGATCACTGCCCACGAGAATCGCGGCATCGGCGCCTTCGGAAAACACGCGGTCAAACGAGTCTGCCATGCGTTCCCCCAGGCCGGCACCCGATTGCGCCCGCACTTCGGCAAGACCGGCTACACGCAGCTGCAGCAATGGGACATCCTCACTGTCGGCGCATTCCAGTATCAATCTCGCCTGCGCATGTAATGGCCTGATACAGTCGAGAGCGTGACCCAGCAGAACGTCGTAGACCGCGGCTGCCTGACGAAGACCGATATCATGTGCAAGACGGGTTTTCACCCGACCCGGACGCGGTGCGCGGACATACAATATCACTGCCGGAAATCGTGGCGATGCCGCGGCATTCCGCATACTCTGCGTGTCAGTCAAAGACAATCCTCTTTCCTGTGCTTGTTCGTCTCTGTCTGAAGATACCATGCAGAAAGTTGTCACCAAATGTGCATACAGAATGTCCGCTGCAGGACAACACGACGGAAGTCGAAGCTGATGATGTTCTCAAAAGCGCAGACCGAATTCATGACGAAGCGTCGAGTCTACGATACTGCTGCGATTCCAGTAGTCGGACATCATACTGCCTGCCAGCCGGCCGCGTGTGACCAGCCACTGTTCTTCCGGCACGGAGGGGTCGCGCATTTCTTCCTCCCATGTCAGCACACGATGCGGGAAGTCACGTTGAAAGCGTATACGCACTGTGCGCGGCAGTTCATGATATGTCAGCACATATTCCATCAGGTCTTCTTCCGGATAATCTCCGTCCCGGAAATCTGTCAGCGAAGCCATGGCGGAAAACGAAGCGAAGCGCGCATGGCGCATGCGCTGATAATCGAGACGGGGAATGACGTCGAGAGTGCCCGTCGGTAGAGAAGACGGCCGCAGACGAATGCGCGTCCAGAGTTCGTCCTCGAGTACGGCCACGTCCGTCGTAAAACGTTCGTCTCCCTCATCCTGGAAATACGAGTATGATGCCACTTCGAAAACATTGTCACGATGGTTGACCTGTGTAAAAGTATGTCCACACCATTCCTGCGACGTGGCTGTGACTTTGTACGGAGGGACCGGCGCGGCTCCGAGTGGAGTAAATACCGTCGTCATCATGGAATACGGATAGATCCCGGTGTGAAACCTGCGCGTGAATATCATCTTGAGAACGGACTCCGCTGCATCGTCTGCGGGGAGTCCCTCATACTTGACCTGTGTCACCGGAAGGAAGGGTTCTATCACCGAAACCAATACCGCTTCACCTTCCCGGATTTCTCCGTAGCGCTCCTGCGCAAGTTCATAGCGCAGCAACTCCGCCTTCCCCTGCCGCCAGTAGCCGTTGAAGGTCTCTTGATTCACACTGACGACTTCCCCGGCGGGCGCCGGAGCGTGAGGGTAAAATGCGACTGCTACACCGCCGATAAAGAGAAGTGAAAGAATGATCAGAGAAATATTTATGCGATTCATAATTAGTATTGAAGGGATGAAGATACATGAAGAACCAACCATTTTGACGCCACGATGATTCCCATCTGTATGGCTCCATACTCCTGATTGTCCGCTCTCTGACATATCGACAGACATATTGCGGGAAATCCGCAGTTGTTTTCTGCGAACTGACTTCCTGCGCCATGGAGTTCCGGAGCGGGAAGATTCATTGTCATCGTATTGTAAGGTAGCATCACTGAAGATCGACGGCTCACAACTGAATGATGAGCTTCGGACCGTGTCCCTATAACTGCATGACCAGTTGCAACTCGACATCGGGGCGCAGCCAGGCGGCCGTGGCAAGGAAGGCATGAGGATGGAGGTCATCGGATCGCCAGGTGAAAAAACCCCGCGCACGCAGGAAAAGAACAGGATGAGGGTACATGTCGAGATACAGCGTGCTGTACAGCCGTTCGGATGAATACTCCGTCGTCTCTCCCGTCCAGCGTCTGGTCCCGGCAATGCCATGCGTATACCCCGCATCCATGCGCAGTTCCACACGCCCGAGAAGCGAGGCCCTGTCGATTGTCAGGGTCAGGGTGAGCGCAGGACGGATTTCCCTGCTGCTGCGTACTGCATCCGGGCTTTCGCTGCGCAGCAGGGTCGCATACAGCGCTGCCCGGACAAGAAGAAGACGTGATATTCTTCTTTCCAGCCAGGCTCCCGGATCCACATCCTGGCGGTCTTCGCGCAAGGAATGGCTTTTTCTGAGTTGAAAACGCACTGCATACACGCTGCGATTGTCCGGCCGCCACTCCGCACTGTGCGTCATGATCCAGAATGCCTGCTGCTGCGAAGAGGTGAACTGCTCGCTTCGGGACTCCTGCCATATCCCCCGCAGCGAGTACAGCAGACCGTACACCGGCCGCCATTCCAGCCGTGCATCGTACACCCGGCTCGAGGATGCACGCTGCCTGTGTCCGGAAGCAGACGACAGCAGTGAAAGACCGAACGCGGCGACATCCTCCCCACCCGTATGATATGCATCGAGGGTGTGTGAAACGGAAGCGTACAGAATGAATGGATGCAGCGACTGCAGCCAGGTTCCGGGTGTGATGCGGACATTGGTCAGCACAGAGGAGGAAGAGGAACGGTCCAGCCCGGCAGCAGGCAGCGGGAATTGCCGAACCGCCTGCGTGAAACGTCCTCCCAGTGACAATCCGGTGATATGTTCCATCAGCAGATCGAGGTTGATGTTCTCGGTCTGATATTCACTCCGGAACCCCATGAACGGAGTACGTTTTTCCCGCATGTCACCCTGATACCAGAGATTGGCGGAAAACAACTGCCTGGGATTGATGACGGCACGGAAAAAATAGTTGTGGGATCTGTACGTTCCTTCCTGTACGGCAGCGGACACCGTTTCTTCGGAAATGCGCGCATAGCCTGAAAAGCGGGCCGCACTGATGCCACCGGCCGTAAGAAGAGCCTGCGAGGGAGTCCAGGCCGCGTCGAGTCTTCCACCCCGCCGCGTTCTCGACCCCAGTCGGTCATTGACATCCAGATACTCCCCGCGCGCGATGACGGAAGGATAGGCAGGCCGCGCCCATTGTATTCCCGCGGTCGATGACCGTTCACCGGTGGCAATGCCAGACTCGTGGTCCGTACCGCTGCGTTGCCGGTAAAGTACAAATGCACGCAGCTCATCGGACATGTCGATTTCCCCCCTCATTCCGTGATCGGAGGAAAGACGGCCCCCGGCATAGGCATTGGCGACCGGTTCACTGTACCCGTCGCTTCGAAGGGAGGAAAGCAACGACACCCTGGCCATATCCGTACTGAAGGAGAGAGAAAGGGCGGCAGCGTCTCCGGACGCCGAATCAGCTATGGTACGGCGATACTCCGGCTGTACGCGCAGATCGATATCATCCGTGCGAACACGCAGTTCGCCTCCACCGCGCACGAAACGTACGGGAGTGACCGCGTTTTCCTCCATGAAACTGCCGGCGCCAATCGACGCCTGGCTGAAATCCGACGGTGACACCGTCATAGTGGCCTGCATGAAGCGTTCCACGGCAACGCTGCGAACATATTCATAACTGATTTCGACACGGCTGTCGTCGAGCACGGCGCCGTCGCGGGTAAACAGCAGATAACCGGCACTGTAATCGAGCAGATAATCCTCCCCTGCCTGCACGGGCAACCCGTCCACAGTCACGCTCTCGGACCCCCGGATGATTCTTCGTTTCGACAGCAGATAGCCCGCCGAGGAAAGGACTTCATACCGGATCTGCATTGTATAGGTCACATCGCCCGGTTGTTCGTATGCGACCGGCGGAAACGGATGTGCGTCGGGAAAATGCAGCATGCCTGTTGCATAATCGATAAATTCCGCATCGACCCGGCCATCGCCGTCACTGTCCATACCGAATACCGACAGCGGCTGTTCACGTCCGTGCACATCGACGATACGCAGGGTAAAACTCGATGGCAGAATATCGGCGCCGATACCGTAATGGTTGCGCATTTCCAGAAAGCGGGTGGATGCATCGGCGAGCAGCAATTCCTCCGTTCCACCGGGACGCCCGATGCGGACTGCAAGCGCCGTGACTTCCTGACCGGGCAGCAGAAAGAGCAGACTGCGTCCCTCATGCACATGATAATCCAGCCCTTCGATCAGAGGACGCCAGGTTGCCCGGTGACCGGCGATCACGGTTTCGGGCAAATCATCGGCCCCACGTTCCTCCTCCGTTGCAAGAGAACGATACACATGCAGCGACAGAGCCGCGAGCGGTACGGGC
>JAGTUW010000286.1 GCA_018224345.1 Bacteroidota bacterium | reverse complement strand
TGGCAATTTGTCTCCGGTCACAACGATTTCAGCATACTGAGACCGGATCCGGGAACTGTCATACAGGACTACGAGATATTTACCATTCGTTTCGCACCACAGGACAGCGCCTGGCGCAGTGGTGTCTATCGTCTCGTGCATGGCAACCCTTCCTGTCCCGACACCTCCCTGATCACATTCAACGGACTCGGACAGCAGACCCGCGTGGCCGCATCGGTCGCAACGGTTGACTTCGGATCCATCTGCCATGGTACGGAAAAGGACACAACCATCACGCTGAGTAATATCGGCAATACCTTCGCTTATCTCGGTGTACTCGAATTCGTCAGCGGTGACCGGGTCTTCGATTCCCCCGATTATTCGGTCTACCTCGAACAGGACAGCAGCAGGGATTACAGATTGCGGTTTTCTCCACTGCAACCAGGCAGTTATGAAGGCACCTACAGATTGGTCGGCGGGCCCTGTGCAGATACCTTGTTCCTGACGTTGAAAGGAACAGGACTGGAAACGGAGCTGGAATTCGATCCGAAGGGACCGGTGCGTTTCGGTCCTCTGTTCGTATTCCAGGAGGAAATCCGGAATATAACCATCAGCAATCCTGGCACCACGCCCGCGCATATCACTGATATAGAATTTTCCGAGCAGCATGCAGTGCTGCAGTTCAGCGTCAGACCTTTCCTGCCGCTGACGCTGCGCCCCGGTGAGTTTACCACCATCGCCGTCCGCTTCTATCCGTCGCAGGTCGGCGAGTATAACACCTCGGTCATCGTGCGATGGGATGCACAATGCGCCGATACCGCCGCAATCGACATCGAGGCCATCTGTGTTGCCAACCCGGAAATCAATGCTCCCGAAGCAGCCGATCTGGGTGTGCAGGAATGTCCCCCGGCCCTGCGTGACACCGTCATGATACGGAACGAAGGAAATGGGCCACTCGTATTTTACAGCATCAGTGTCACGGGTCCCGATTTCGCTCATTTCCGCGTCATTCAACCCGAAATCGGTGATACAGTCAATCCGGCAAGCAGCTACCCGATGATCGTGGAGTTCGACAGAGCGACAGAAGGACGCAGTCATGCCATCATCCGGCTGACGCATAATGACAGAATCGCCAGCCCCACAGAAATTGACATCACTGCGGAACGTACCATCGCGGAATTTTCGGTCGAGGGCGATGCCGGCACAGCCTTTTTCACCCGGCTGTTTGTTCCGGAAGAACGACATTTCATCATCAGAAATACGAGCAGTCAAGCAGTGACAATCACAGGCATCCGTGTTGTCCAGGCGGCGTCGGTGTTCGAAGCGATTCCTGCCGCTTTCCTCCCGCAGCTCCTGCAACCCGGGGGAGTAACCACCTTCGATATCCGCTTCACACCGAATGCGCGAGGTCCGTTCACCGGTGTCATCGAAATCGAAAGCGATCCCTGCTCCTGGGTGTATGAATTGACACTGACAGGTTCCGGGGATACCGACGGACTGAGCACCGACCGTGCCGACATCGACTACATGCTCGATCCCTGCGAGTACACGCCTTCATGCGAGGAAATCATTCTCAAAAATCAGAGTCCGGAACCCGTCGAGGTTCTTGGTCTGAACATCACGCAGAGTGGTACGACGTTTGCGTTCGATCCTCCGGTCACCGCTGTGCCTTTCGTGCTCACGTCCAACGAGGAACGGACCCTGCGTATTTGTGCCTCGCCGGCACTCAGCGGTACCGATCAGGGAACACTGATCATTACAAGTAATGATCCTGCATACCCCGTATTGAATGTCGCCCTGCGTGCCTCCCGTGATTCCTCGGGTATCAGTGTTTCCGAACATGACATCGATTTCGGACGTCTGGCCGACTGCATGCCCGGTGAAGCACGCCGGATCACGATTACAAATACGGGCACACTCCCTGAAACTGTCGAGCTTTCTTTCGTCAACGGTGGAGCTGCGTTCTCGGCAACGATGACGGATGCTCAGCTCATCAATCCGGGACAGTCCTACAGCTTCGACGTGGAGTTCACGCGTCCCGCATACGGTGTGTTCGACGATGTCCTGCTGCTGACGACCGAACGCTGCGGAGAGGAGTTCCCTATCTCGCTGAAGGCGGAAGCCGTCGAGCAACAATACGCGGCGAATCCGGATCCGCTGCTGTTTCCGACTCTTAATGTCGGGGCTGTGAGCAACCGGCAGATCACCGTGGAAAACAACGGTGGTTTCGATGCCGTGATCGATCGGATTGAAATCCAGCCCACAGGTGTCTTCTCCCTGACCGGCACACAGCCGTCTGCTATCAGCACGGGACAATCTGCCGATATCGGTCTGCGCTTCGCGCCTGCCGTCGAAGGTGATTTCACCGCGACGGTTTGCATTATCTTTTCCTCACCGTGTGCGGATACCATCTGTGTTGACGTGGAAGGGCGCGCGGTAAAGGGAACGATCGAAGCGCATCCTCCGCTTCTCGTCTTTGGTGACAAAGCACAGTGCGAGATTACGACACTCTTCGATACGCTGAGAAATACAGGCACGGGTCCGATCACATTGATCTCTGCAGTGATTACCGGTCCGCAAGCATCGGCGTTCACCAATATGACACCGCTCACCCCTCCGGAAGTACTTCAACCCGGGTCGGAACGCATATTCGAAATACGCTACAATCCCGCGCAACTCGCAGCGGATGGCCCGGTGATTGCAGCACTATCGGTACAGACAGACGACGCTGTGCTGCCACAATTCGATATTCCATTGGAGGCCGGACGCATTACCCTTCGTGCCGATGCAGGGGGCACTGTCGATTTTGGCCCTGTGCAGGCAGGAAGTCCGGAATCACGCACTGTCACAATCAGAAATGACGGGAGTACGCCGCTCTGTTATGTCGATGCCTCCTTCCCGCCTGAATTGAGTGTCATGCCTCTCCCACCCTTCTGCATCAATCCGGGTGAAGAACTGGAAGTCACGCTGACGTTGACGCTCCCGACGGCCGGGATGTTCACCGGCACGCTGACGATGGAAGTGACCGACCCCTGTACAGATTCGACAGTGTTCGCACTGCAGGCCCGAGGCGAAGAAGGCGCCTTGACACAACCAGCATCCGTCGATCTCGGAACCGAAGCCTGGTGCACACCTTCCGTCGCACAATTCTCCATAACTTCCACCTATCTTGAGGAAGTGACCCTGGAGAGCATGCGCCTCGAAGGTCCCGACGCCGCGTTTTTCTCTATCGTTCTTCCTGCACCGACATCCCTCCCGCTACCGATCGCTCCGGGCACAACCCTCCCGGTCGAAGTATCACTGACAGCGCAAGAAGCTACACGAAATTACAGCGCGACCGTTGTCAGTTCCTTTACCGCCTTCGGGTCTGCCATCGAGCGCCGGACAACGATAACGGCACGCCGGATCCTTCCGTCCCTTGCCCTTGAATGGATTACCTTCCCCGCGACAGTGATAGGGCAGTCCGGTGGGACGCAGTCGCTCTCCATCGTCAACTCCTCCGAAATTCCCGTCTCGGTGCAGACACTGACGTTGCCGGGCACTCACTTCATTCTGCGCAATGTCACACCACCAACCCCACATGTCATACCACCATCCGGTAGTATGACTGCTGAGGTGGAATTCCTTCCCCAGGCAGTTGGGAACCTTGTCGATTCACTCATACTCATAAGTGACCACCCCTGCGCGTTCCGCGTGACTGCCAGGTTGGATGGCGTGGGCATTCCACAGCCCATCGTGCAGGCAGTTCTGAGCATCGGCTCGATGCAAGCGATGCAGGATGCGATCATCAACATTCCCATTCTTACCGACAGCGATCTCGGTCCCGCCGATGTCAGCGGGTGGTCGGGTGGCATCAGCTTCAACAGAAGCATGCTCTGGCCACTGGAGGTTGTCACGGAAGGTTCGCTTTCGGCCGGTATGCAGGTCGACTTCACGTATGACAATGCGAACGGCGAAGTAACCATCATCGCAGAAAACGGCACGGTCGCCTCCGGCATGCGCCCTCTCGCCTGGCTCCGCTGTCGTGTCCTTATCGGGAACTCCCTTTCCACTCCTGTGCGTATGTCCGATGATTTCGGCTTCACCGGCGGATATGCAACAGTCATTGATCGCATCGACGGGACCTTCGAACTGGTCAATTACTGCATGCCTGATGATCGGCTCCTGAATATTGCAGGCGCTCTCTCACTGCGACAGAACAGTCCGAACCCCGTCTCTCTCAGCCGTGACGGGACGACAAGTATCAGTTACACCCTCCCGGATGACAGTGATATCACGCTTGATCTCTATGACGTCATCGGACGGCATATTCTTCGCGCCGATCAGGGCGCACGGATGAAGGGGAAACACACCCTGCTTCTCGATGTCACGGGCTTGCGCCAGGGTTCATACATGTACGTACTGCATACGCAGGCGGGAGCCGTTGTCAAACGCATGGTCGTCATTCCATAGACGAAAAACGAGCGTCATACACCAGCTTACAAAGCGAAACGAAAAGAACCGCCTGTGCAATACAGGCGGTTCTTTTCGTTCCGGAGAATGTTCGTTCACTGAAAACGCAATCTTCAGTACTACCGGTACATCCATCCCCCATCGGTGGTTGTAGCCGTCATTATTTCTTTTTTCTTCCCGGTCCGACAATAATGACGAATTCCCGTTTCCGCGTATCCTCGCGGAAATGACGTACGAGTGTATCCAGTGTCCCGCGTCTGAGATCCTCTCCGGGCAGGGTCAGGTCACTGGCGACCACTGCGGGACGGCCTTTTCCGAGTATTCTCCGCATATCCTCCAGCACCTGGAGAAGTCGATACGGCGCATCGAGAAACACAAGGGGCGTGTCGATATTCCGTAATGTCTGCAATTCTTCCCGCCGTCGTTCCTTTTTCGGAGAGAGAAAGCCATGGAAATAAAACCGGTGTGCATCGAATCCCGAAAGTGCCAGTGCGGTGGTCAGCGAAGTCGGGCCGGGCACAGCGGTGACATGGATCCCTGTATCGATTGCCTCCTTCAGCAGGTGCGACCCGGGATCGGCGAACACCGGCATGCCACAATCGGAAATCAGTGCGATGTGCCTGCCCATGGCGAGATCGAGAATGATCTGATCCGTCTCTTCTTTCTCGCTGTGCTCATTGACCTCGACCAATTCCTTCTCGATATCATGGCGGGAAAGCAGACGCAGTGCGATTTTTCTTTCCTCACAGGCGATGTAATCCACATTTCGCAGCACATCGAGGGCACGCAGAGTGATATCATCGTAGTGACCGATCGGTGTACCGACGATATACAGTGTCCCGACGCCGGCCATCATACCCTGCCCTGTAAAGCGAGGATAGCTTCAGCGACGGAGAGATCCTCCGGTGTGGTGATCTTTATATTCTCGGGAGATCCCTCCACCACGTGAACGGGGACATCCATGGCCTCCAGCAGCGAAACATCATCCGTCGCCTCGATACCCCGGCGTTGCGCTTCGGCGAATGCGAGCCGCAACAATCCAGCGTGTGCTGCCTGCGGTGTCTGCGCATGCCAGATGATGGAACGATCCAATGTTTCCCTTACGACACCGGCATGGACCCGCTTCATCGTATCCCGTGCTGGCAAGGCCAGCAGGGCCGCACCATGGACACACACGGCTTCGACGACAGCAGACACCTGCGCCGGAGTAACACAGGGACGTGCGGCATCGTGCACGAGAACGATCGCATGGTTATCATCGCATCGCTCCAGTGCCCGCGCTACGGAATCCTGTCTCCTGACGCCCCCGGAAACGATGTGAATCGGCATGCTCCATGCAGTAGCATCGATCAGGGACTGCGCATATTGCACATCGTCCACCGCCAGAAACACAGCGCGGCATTTCTCCATCAGGTCGAAGACATCGAGTGTCCGCTCCAGTACAGTTCTCCCACG
This sequence comes from Bacteroidota bacterium, assembly GCA_018224345.1. Taxonomy (GTDB): domain Bacteria; phylum Bacteroidota; class Ignavibacteria; order SZUA-365; family SZUA-365; genus SZUA-365. Next base: position 8,405 of record JAGTUW010000286.1, on the reverse strand, counting down.
CAGTGGCAGATACTGTTTTGGTGAACTACCGCCCATACGTCGCCCGCAGCCGGCAGCCGGTATACATACGATAAACTCGTTCATCCTGATCTCATATTGTTCAACTATCCATGCTGGAAGACTTGCTGTACGCCTCCGGGGATTGTCCGACGGCTTCGTTCCCAACCACTCGTAATCCGTAGAATCGCTATCGATCTGTGTCCGCCCCTTTCTTCAGACAGAGCATTTCATCAATGGAAGCTTCCGGGCTGCTCTGCCCTCTCCGTCGGTGAACAGGGAGAACAACCCTTTCCTGAAGTGGGCCATGCGCGGTGTAGAAATGCAGCAGGCGAAGCCAACACTTCGCCTGCGCAACATCAAAAACGGGAGAAGGAATACGGCCGTTGATCAGAGAATCAACATCGCATCTCCATAACTGAAGAGACGATATTTCTCCTTTGTGGCTTTTTTGTATGCCTTCATCATCAGATCGTAATCGGTAAATGCCGCCACCATCATGAGCAGAGTCGATTTCGGCATGTGGAAATTCGTAATCAGCCTGTCCGTAATTTTAAAATCATACGGTGGATAAATGAATTTGTCCGTCCACCCACGAGCCGGGGTAAGCTGACGCATGGTTGTGACACTTGATTCCAGTGCACGCACCGTGCTGGTCCCGCAAACGACGATATTTTTTTTGGCCGCCTTGGCCTTGTTGACAGCAGTACACGCCTCGGGCGGAATTTCATAGTATTCCGAATGCATTTTGTGCTTTGTCAGATCCTCGACTTCCACCGGACGGAACGTACCATGCCCGATGTGCAGAAGGACGGATGTCACACCGACACCTTTTTTCTTCAGACGGCCGATCAGTTTTTTGGAAAAGTGCAACCCGGCTGTCGGTGCTGCGACGGCGCCGACCTCCCGGGCGAAAACTGTCTGATAATTCTTTTTATCGGATTCCTCCGGTTCCCGCTTGATATACGGCGGCAACGGCGTCTGTCCGACCTGATCGATGAGCTTGAAAAAGTCACCCTGATAGTTGAAGCGGACGGTGCGTCCCCGTGAGGTCGTATTATCGATGACCTCACACATCAACTTGTCAGAAAAATATATTTTATTGCCTATGCGCACCTTCCGCGCGGGGTCGACGATGACATCCCAGAGTCGATCGACCTTGCTCAGCTCGCGAAGCAAAAACACTTCAATTTTGGCATTTGTTTTCTCTTTGCGACCGATCAATCGGGCAGGAAACACCTTCGTATCATTCAATACCAGTGCATCCCCTTTCCGGAAATATTCGTGAATATCGGAAAACAACCGATGCTCGACATCTCCGGTGTCGCGATGAACAACCATCAGACGCGCCTGATCACGTTCCTCGACCGGATATTTGGCAATCAGACTTTTGGGAAAGGGATAATCAAAATCGGAGAGTTTCATTGTTCCGTACGTGGTTATGAGTGGTCAGTAAGAAGGGCGTTTTGTAATCTCTGGTACTGAGCAAATGGAACCTGCTCTTTTTCGCCGCATTCACAAAAATACGAAAATCGGGAAGCGTAGTCAATCAGGATGTTGAATTTATCTTGAAAACACTGTAAATTTTATGGTTTATCGCGTTTTAAACCTCCGCTTTCCCTTTGCAGTCCCTCCATTCTTACCCTGCTGATCCAGATTATTTCCCTGACACCGCTGCACTCCCGGTTCAACTGCCTTCAGCAATTTCGAAGATGCGTATCCCCCACATGGCCTGCGACGCGTTCACCCCCGGGAAGTGCCGTTCGTAATGCGGGACATCCACGAAGCGGAGCGCGCTTCTGCGTGACGAATGGATTTCAGGAACTGCTGCATCCCTTCCTGTATCTTTGATTTCATGCCAAGTTTCGACAATTTCAGGATACTGTGGTCGTAATATCGCGAGCGCAGAGATTCGCGGGATGGTATCCCGATTGTGTTGATCAAGGAGTACATGCATGATTTCATCCAAGCTTCTGCATCCAAAAAGCATCGTTGTTGTCGGCGGGTCGAACGACATACACAAACCCGGCGGCAAAGTGCTTAAAAACATTATCGACGGTGGTTTCGCCGGAGAGCTGTTCGTTATCAATCCCAAGGAGGATCAGGTCCAGGGAATTCGGAGTTATCCCGATCCCGCTGCGCTGCCTGCAGTGGATCTCGCAATTATCGCCATTGCGGCCAGGCATACCCTGCCGGTGATCGAAACCCTCAGTCGTGAGAAAGGGACACGCGGCTTTATTATTCTCAGTGCCGGCTTCAGCGAGGAAAGCGACGCCGGAAAGGAACTCGAGCAACGTATCGTCGAGGTCATCGAAGATGTTGAGGGGTCATTGATCGGTCCGAACTGCGTCGGGATCTGTACACCCGACCATCACAGCGTATTTACCGAACCGATTCCGAAACTCGATCCGCAGGGGGTGGATTTCATTTCCGGTTCCGGTGCCACCGCCTGCTTCATCCTCGAGGCGGGTATTCCGAAAGGACTCACCTTCGCGAGCGTGTTTTCAGTTGGAAACAGTGCGCAACTTGGTGTCGAAGAGGTTCTCGAGCATCTCGATGAGAGCTTCGATGCAGCAACGAGTTCGCGTGTCAAGCTTCTCTATATCGAAACGATCAACAAACCCGACAAACTGCTGCGCCATGCACGTTCGCTGATCCGGAAAGGATGTCGTATCGCAGCCATCAAAGCCGGAGCCTCCGAAGCCGGCAGTCGCGCAGCATCCTCACATACCGGGGCGCTGGCAAGTTCCGACGTCGCCGTCGATGCACTGTTCCGCAAGGCGGGGATAGTCCGCTGTTACGGACGTGAGGATTTGATCACCGTCGCGTCCGTATTCATGTCTCCGGAGTTGAAGGGTAAACGATTCGCCGTTATCACACATGCCGGAGGTCCCGCCGTCATGCTCACCGACGCCCTTTCCGCGGGCGGCCTTGAAGTACCACAGCTTTCCGGACCCGCTGCGGACAAGCTGAGAGAACAATTATTCCCCGGTTCATCCGTCGCCAATCCTATTGACTTCCTTGCGACCGGGACGGCCGAACAACTCGGTAGTATCATCGAAACGGTTGATCGGCAGTTTGATGAAATCGACGCCATGGTCGTCATCTTCGGTACACCCGGGTTGTTCAGAATTTTTGACGTCTATGACGTGCTCGACAAAAAAATGCGTACCGCCTCGAAACCCATTTACCCGGTACTGCCATCGACGCTGACGGCACGTGAGGAAGTCGATGCCTTTCTTTCCAAAGGACATATCAATTTCCCCGACGAAGTCATGCTCGGAAATGCGCTGGCCCGCATCTACAACACCCCTCCACCGTCAGAGGAAAAAAGCGCAGCACACGTGGACCTCAGTACAATACGCTCCGTCATTGATCGCGAAGACGAAGGGTATATCAGTCCCACAGCGATCCAGGAACTGCTCGATGCCTGTGGCATTCCCCGCGCAGGAGAGGCAGTGGTCACGTCCATTGACGACGCCCTCTGGGAAGCGAAGCGTCTCGGTTTGCCCGTAGTGATGAAAGTCGTTGGGCCGGTACACAAATCAGATGTCGGCGGTGTGGTGCTCAATGTGCGGGATGAAGAAACAGTTCGTGCCGAATTTACCCGCATGATGCAAATTCCCGACACAACAGCCGTCCTGCTGCAACCAATGCTCAGTGGCATCGAATTGTTTGCAGGCGCCAAGAAGGAAGATGCCTTCGGTCACCTGATTCTTTGCGGTCTCGGAGGAATTTTCATCGAGGTACTCAAGGATGTCCGTGCCGGGCTGGCGCCGCTGTCGGAGAAAGAAGCACTGGAAATGATTCATGGATTGAAAGGCTATGCCATACTGCAGGGTGTACGTGGACAAGCGGGAGTCAACGAGCATGCGCTGGCCGACGTGGTCGTCCGCATGTCGGCCCTCGTGCAGGCGGCACCGGAAATAGTCGAAATGGATCTGAACCCGCTTCTCGGGACAATGGCAGGTGTCACCGCTGTGGATGCGAGAATACGCATACGGAAATCCGTCTGACTCCGCCGATGGACAGCTCCCGCATCGGAATACTGACTTCCGAACTTGCTGCGCAGGTTCCGCTGCGTGATATTGAAGTCACCATCGGTGCACGTACATTCAGACTCACAACGGCCGAGGATATCGAAGACCTGATCGAGCGTATCAGCGAGGAAGAGTTTCGCAAAGACGAGCGTCTACCGTACTGGGCGGAATTATGGCACAGCGCGGTGGCGCTCGCTGATTTTCTGACCGATCATCCCACACGATTACAAAATGCACGCGTACTTGAAATCGGCTGCGGCCTCGCACTTCCTTCCATTGTTGCGGCTTCGCTCGGTGCACACGTACGTTGTGCAGATTATGAACCGATGGCATTGAAGGCAGCAGAAATCAACATATTGCGAAATGTGCCCGATGCCGGAGTCGATTTGCAGCTCATGGATTTTCGCAGTCCTCCCGATCAACGCTGGCCGCTGATTCTTGGTGCAGATATCATTTATGAGCGGCGTTTCATCGAAGCTCTCGCCAATTTCCTATTGCAAGTCCTCGAACCCGGAGGAAGTATTCTTCTTGCGGAACCCAACCGGCTGATCGCCGTCCCGTTTTTTGAAGCCCTTACCACTCTCGGTTTCTCCTGTACCCGTCAGACCCGTATGGCCGAACTGTATCAGCGTTCCGTGGAGATATCCATCTACGAAATCACCAGATAGATGACCGGCGGGCACAGCATTTCTGACTTCAGGTATTGTCGCGCAACCACTCCTTCATCCGTGTGCGACGCCATGGATCAACTTTCCAGCCGTCCGGACATTGCAATGCACGACGGAACGCCTGTGCCGCTTCCTTTTTTTTCTCTGCGGCGATACAGGTTTTCCCCAGTTCATAATGATGGCGCAACACAGTCGGTGCGATGTCAATCGCCTTTTGCAGGTGATAGATCGACTTCCCGATGCTCCCATCGGGCATACCGCCGAGAAAGACATTGGCGAGTTGACGTTCCACCCAGCTTACGTCCGCAACCTCGCGATGCCAGGTCCCATAGATTGTATGTGCCACCTGATTGCGCGGATCGAGCTTCAGCGCAATATCGAGTTCGTCACGAATACGATTCGCCAGCTTGACTTTCTCCTTGCCACCTGCATACATGGCATAGCTCCCGTAGGAAGCCGCCAGAAAGGCATGCGCATTGGCATTCTCCGGATCTGCCTGCACCGCCCGTTCAGCATAGCGTACTGCCGTGTGATAATACTTCCGGGTCGCCACATCATCCCCCGAGCCGTACCGGACAGCGTCACCGTCATTGATCGCATAATTACTCAATCGCCACAGCACTTCCGCATCGTTCGGCCTGGAAGGCAGCAATCTCTCAAGCAGACGCCGCGCCTTGTCGTACTCCTGCCTGTCAAACAACCTGTCGGCTCTTTCGAGCTCCGCAGAGATCGTGGCCGTTCTTCCCCGCCGTTCCGCTGTCGGTAAAACCATGACCCCGGTGTCTGCTGCACTGCAGGGTTCCGTAACGCCGGATTCCTTGCTGTGCTTGACAGTGGAGCATATGACGGAAAAGGCTGTGCCGGAGATCTGCAACGCTGGACCCGGCGCTGAACTGCGCTGTATACTGCACACTGCATTGACATCGAAGACGATACCGAACACTGCGATGCAGAGAAAGAATACGGTTGTATTCCTGGCTGAATGTGGCGTATGCATGACAACTCCCTTCCGATTGTTGTGTGGTATTTCTATCCTTCTCGCGGGTACGCTTACCGGATGCGGTTCAGATGCGTTTCGTCCGGATTTTTGCATCGGCCCTCTTCCTTCAACACATCGGGCTCCATTGCCTCATGGTATCGGACCGTGAAGAAATCTTCCGACGCTTCATGAACCGCTCAAAAATCAATATCTTTTATGAGTTTTTCAATGCAAAACGATGCGGATTTGCTTTGTACATTGCAGTATTTGGCAACTTCCCCCGGAATCCGCCTTGCCTTCACAATCTATGATCAGAATTATACGGAACAAGTATCGAATGAATATGCCTGCTACCTGCATCCTTGCCGTTTTCACTTTCCTGCTCTTCGTTCAACCATGTCTCGCGCAACATCGCATCTCCGGCGTGGTCCGGGACGCGGAAACGGGCGAGCCGCTGCAGTTCGCCAACATATGGTTACGTGACACCCAACGTGGCACAACGACGGACCGTAACGGGCGCTTCGTCCTCTCTCTCGAAACGGGTGAATATGCGGTGGTGGCGAGTTATATCGGGTACGAGAGTCGGGAAATGCCCGTCCGCGTGCCCGACGACGAGACAGTGTATTTCAACCTGCGCCAGAGCAGTATCGAGATGCCGACAGTCACCATTACACCCGGAGACAATCCCGCTCTGCGCATCATCCGCAATGCGATAGAGCAAAAGGAAAAGCGGCGGGCACGTCTGAAAAACTACAGTCTCTCATCGCATTCCAAACTTCTCGTCCGTGTCCGCGGCGCTCTCGACGGCATGGTCGAGAGTTCCGGGAATGGCGGACGTGTCACTGTGGGCATCGCGGGAGAGGACGAGGGCGTTTCCACGGTATCGGACAGCACCACGGAAAGACTGCCCATCATTTTGGAGACACAGACCGAAGCCTGGTGGGCAAAGCCGGATCGCTACAAGGAAATAATCACCGCCCGTAAGCAAAGCGCAATGATTCCTGCCCCGGGCAATCTCCTGATCAGCCAGTTTTTCATCGTGGATTTCTCGCAGGATGCGTTCTCCTTCAATGACCGAACTCCGGTCCCCGGACCGATTTCCGAACGTGGCTTGCAAAGTTATTTCTACAGACTCGTCGGTACGACGACGCTCGACGACATGACACTTCACCAGATCGAGGTTACACCGCTTTCGGAATACGACCCTCTCTTCGAAGGCACGATATACATCGCAGACGAGTCCTGGGCGCTTGCCATGGTGGACCTGCGGGTCAATGCTGCCGGCCGACCGCCGTTTTTCGATTCGCTGGCCTTCCGTCAGCAATTCCGTCTCTTCGATGATGAATTCTGGCAGCCGGTCGATGTCGTCATTGACGCCGGCGTCAGTGTCCCGATCGTCAATGTCAGTATAGATATCGAAGGACTCTCCGTGCTCCAGGACTGGCGGATCAATCAATCGATCAATGAAGATTTCTTCGACAGAACCCGCATCAAAGTCCTCAAGGAGGCCGATGAACGTGACTCGGTGTACTGGGCCACACAGGCGAGACTCCCGAGCAGCGAACTCGAACAACGTGCGTACCTCCGTGCCGATTCTCTCAGTGCACGCATGGATGCAGTCCGATACCGGGTGGATTTCGGAGATGTCGTGTTCGGAGGAGTCACCGGCTCCGATGCCGCGCAATTCTCCTTTCCGGGACTTCTCTCACTGTATCACTTCAATCCGGTGGTGGGTCATGCAATCTCGGGCTCGCACTCCCTCCGTATGCATGATCTGCCGCTGCGCCGCATTGATGCGGGCGCCAGCTACGGCTTCAGTGACGAGCGCGTGAAATACAACATCGGCGGCAATATGCGATTTCTGAGAAATCCCGAGCTCGGTATCTCACTTTATCGTTATTATCAGCTCGATGCAATCGATAACGAAGTTGTCCCATTCGATCCCTTTCAGACAACACTGGCAACGCTGTTCCTGAAATACGACCCAAGAGATTATTTCTATCGCGACGGCTGGCGTTTCACACTCGATTACGATCCCTTCCTGCTCTTCCCCACCACACTGAATCTGCATGTGGACAGGTTTCACAATGCCGGCACGAATACACAACAGAGTGTTTTTCGAAGCGACTGGGCCTATCGCGACAATCCACCTGTCAATGAAGGAAGCATCGTCTCCCTGACCGCGGGGTTCACATATGACGGAAGGGATTTCATCGATAATGCCGGTGTCATCAGCCGGCTCGGCAGACGGAATCACATCCCCTCCCTGTACGTCGGTCTGCACAGTGCGGATCTGGAGGAAGGCAAGTGGGATTTCGCAACCCTGGCAGCCTCACTTCACGGTCACTTCGATCTGGGGGTACCCGGAGAATTCACCTATCGTTTCCGCGGTGATATCGCGGATGCCGCACTGCCGACACAAATGCTCTTCAATCTCCACGGCAGCGTGCCCTATCTGGGTGGTTATAAGGGGTTCCGCACATTGGCATTCCGTGAATTCGGCGGGGATCAACGCATGACGGCACATTTCAGCTACAACATTCGTGACTGGCTGTTCCGCACCATCGGCATGCCGCTGCTCGGGCGGGCGGGCATCGGGCTGGAATTGTTCGTTTCAGGTGCCTCGGGGCGCTTCGGCGTCACCGCCGAGTATCTCGTCAATGCGGAAGTTCTGCAGATCAAGATCGCCCAGGGCGCGAAGCCCGGCGAGGGCGGCCAGCT
>JAGTUW010000285.1 GCA_018224345.1 Bacteroidota bacterium | reverse complement strand
GACGGACGAGGACGCTTTCTCTTCAACAACCTCGAGTACGAACTTGGCCTGCGTATTGAAGCCATCAAACAGGATATCCGCATCATTGATCTCTCCATCGCAAACATACCGTCGGATTGGAGCGACGGCAGGATGAGCGCGAGCGGAACCATATCTACTGAATCCTTCGCGATCAATGAATTCGACCTTGCGGTCAACGGTCGCCTTAAGGTTCTTGGTTTCGGATCGCGTTCTGTGCTTCGCACAATGTACGGAGATCTCTTCATTTCCACCGGCTCTCAGGAACTCACGTATGTCGGAAGGCTGGATCGTTCCCGACTGAATGGGGAACTTGTCATCGAGCGGGGTAACCTGATGATTCCGATGGAACAGTCGGCCGGGGAGGTCGGTCGATTTGAGGACATTACGTATGTCGTCGTCGACGATACCACAAAGCAGCGTGCGACATCGCTGTCTGCAGGGCGCTTCGCCCGTCTCGCCGCCACTACGGAAGATGATGACGAGACGCCACGTATGCCCGAGCGGTCTGTGCTTGACGGACTCACCTTCGATCTGTTGCTGAGCACATCCGGTCGGCTGAACCTGGTAATCCCATTTTCCGTGTTGCAGGAGGAGCTCAATGCGCAACTGGAGATCAGTAATCTGAAAATCGATAACTGGGGTGGCAGTGGAGTGAAATTCGTTGGCGAGGTTACATTGGGGCCTGATTCCTATTTCATTTTCCTCGGGAAGCGTATGACCGCGAGCGGGTCTCTGCGGTTTATGCGTGATCCTTTGAACCCCGACCTCGATCTGAGAGCGGTGTATTCCGACTACTATATTGACCCCGCAACACAGGTGCGCCGGCCGGTCTTTGTTATCGTCAGCATCACAGGGACGATGGACGAGATGGAGCTGAGTTACGATCTGCGTTATGACGATGTAGATGGCGAGCCCGTGGCGGCAGCTGCGGATGTAAAGTCCGATGTCGTATCGTTTCTCGTTTTCGGTGTATTCACAAAGGATGTCAGCGGCGGCACCGGTGATCGCAGTTCTCTGGCCGACAAGTCCCCGGAATTTCTCAACCAGATCACCTCTTCGCTTGCCTCCAGTGCCGCCACGGAGTTTCTCACACGCGCCGGATTGCGGGAATACATCAAGCGCGTCGATTTTGCCGGTCTCGGTACGGAGGAATCACGTGTAAAACTCACCAGTGAGATCGGCCGGGCGATTATAACCTATGACGGGAGAATCAACGATCTCGAGAGTTCGAACGTTTCGGTGGATTTTCCGCTGAGCAGGGTACTGGGAATTCCGTGGACCAATCTTATGATCCAGGTTTCCCGCAAGGCACTCAACGAGACCTATCAAAGCACAACCCAGACACAGCAGTATTCAATCTGGGAATTAAAAATTCTTCAACGATTTACATTTTGACATTATGAAAAAATTACAGGATCGTATACTCGTATTTCTGCAAGAGCAGGAAGGAAATGCATACAAAACCAAAGAAATCGCGCGGCGTCTGGATGTCCCCAAACAGGGGGAGAAATATCAGGAGCTGAAAACAGCCTTGCGCATGCTGCAGGAAGAGGGCCGTATTGTCCGTCTCAAGAATAGTCGATGGATGACGCCACATGCCGAAGAAAAGCGCGCTGAGGCTGCCGAGCGGCTCGTTGTCGGTGCGTTCAAGGAGTTCCGTCGTCTCTGCTATGTGGAACCGGACGGGAGGGATCTGGAGGGGGACATCGCCGTCGCGCGCAAAGCGGCCGGGGATGCACGGGACGGGGACAAAGTCGTTGTGCGCATTCTGCCCGGGAGAGGGCAGCAATCCGGTCTGGCGGGCGAGGTCGTGGAAGTGCTTGGTCGGCGGGGTCAGCCCGATGTCGAGATGCATGCCCTGGCGCGGCGGTATGGCTTGAGTCTCGAATTTCCGGAGGATGTAGATGAACAGGCATTCTCCATACCTGCCGTTATCAGTGATGAAGAGCGCGAGGCACGGTGGGATTTACGCGATCTCGATTGTTTCACCATCGATCCGGAGGACGCCAGGGATTACGACGATGCGATCTCGCTCACGATCGATGCAGACGGGAACACGGAACTCGGTATCCATATCGCCGATGTAAGTCATTTCATTCCCGAGGGGTCTCCATTGGACCGGGAGGCTTTGCGTCGTGGCACCAGCGTGTATCTTGTCGATGGTGTGTTTCCGATGCTGCCGGAGCGTCTTTCCAATCATCTCTGTAGTCTCAAAGAGGGTGTGGACCGTCTTGCGTTCAGTGTTTTTGTGACGATTTCCACGCGTGGTGTCGTCAAAGGTATGCGATTGGGGAAGTCTGTTATTTCGTCCCGGAAACGTTTCACGTATGAGGAAGTGCAGGAGATTCTCGATACGGGTGAAGGTCCGTATTCCGAAATTCTGCAGCGAATGGAGAACATAGCCGTCACACTCATGAAGAAGCGATTTCGAGAGGGCTCGGTGGACTTCGCTGTTCCGGAGGTGAAGTTCGTCTTGGACTCGACGGGCTTCCCGGTTGATATCGTTCCGAAGCCGAGGTTGATGAGCATGCGTATTGTCGAGGAATTCATGTTGCTGGCCAATCGGGTCATCGCCGAGAAGGTGGCGCGGGATGCGGGTGGAGAGCGGCCGTTCATTTTCCGCGTGCATGATCTGCCCGACCCCGAGAAGGTGCGCGAACTTTCGGAGTTTCTGCGCCATCTGGGTTTACGCATACAGATTGATGCATCGTCTTCGAAATCATTTCAGCAGATGATCGAACAGGTACGGGGTCGTCCCGAAGAGGCTGTCGTCCAGGACGTCACGATTCGCACGATGGCGAAGGCAGTGTATAGTGAGAGGAATATCGGCCATTTTGGCCTGGGATTCCGGTATTATACGCATTTCACTTCGCCGATACGGCGCTATCCTGATCTGTTGGTGCATCGACTTCTGCATCGATATTTCGGTGCGGGAGAGGAGCGCACGCCGACGCTCAAGCGGATCAGCGATATTGCGTTGCAGAGTTCCATTCGGGAGCGTCTTGCAGTGGAGGTGGAGCGCGAGTCGATCAAGATCAAGCAGGTTGAATACATGAAGCGGCATGAGGGCGAACATTTCGATGCCGTTGTCAGCGGAGTCACGAATTTCGGCTTGTTTGTCAAGATTTATCCGACATTGGTGGAGGGATTGGTTCATGTCCGGAGTCTTGATGATTACTTCGAATACGACAAAAGGCGCATGCAGCTCGTCGGACAGCGTAGCGGACGGCGTTACCGCCTTGGTGATTTGCTGCGCGTTCAGGTCGACCGTGTCGATGATATTGAGCGGCGGGTCGATTTTCTTCTTGCCGACGATGAGGATGGACATGAATCTACGCGGTCGAAAGCAGCGGAGCCCGGCGGCGCATCATCGTCTGCCGGGGGCGGCAGGGAGCGGTCTTCCCGAAAAAGCGATAAATCCGGGGGCGGAAATACCACCGGCAAATCCGGGAGCGGAACATCCGGTGGTAGCACATCCGGTGGTAGCACATCCCGTGGTAGCGAGCGGGGATCAACCCGGCGGAGCGGCAAGTCTGGAAGCAGCGGCAAGACTGGAAGCAGCGGCAAGACTGGAAGCAGTGGCAAGACTGGAAGCAGTGGCAAGACTGGAAGCAGTGGCAAGACTGGAAGCAGTGGCAAGACTGGAAGCAGTGGCAAGCCTGGAAGCAGTGGCAAGCCTGGAAGCAGCGGCAAGCCTGGAAGCAGCGGCAAGTCTGGAAGCAGTGGCAAGACTGGAGGCAGCGGCAAGTCTGGAGGCAGCGGCAAGTCTGGAAGCAGCGGCAAGTCTGGAGGAAGTGGTACGCGGGGACGGAAGGCGTCATGAATGCGGGAGAGAGGACAGTGCGCCTCGTAGTCTTATTGGGCAACACCACCTGTCGTTTTGCATTGATGGAGGGATTGGACTTGCGGGAGGAGGTGATATGCAGTCATGACGAGCTAAGAAGAGGAGGGGTCGTCGAGCGTATACGGGTGTTGGGGAGGGGTATGGAGGTATGGGAGTCAGGGATGTGTTCGGTTGTTCCTTCGTTGGAGCGGGGTGTGGTGGATTTGCTTGAGCAAGCGGGTTTTCCGCAGCCGCGGTTGCTTTGTCCTTCGGAGTCAGATATTTTCCCGTCTTCATATACAGATACAGGGACGCTTGGTGCGGACCGTTATGGTGTGGTGCTTGCTGCGCGGGAGTTATATGGTGCGCCGGTGATCGTTGTTGATTGCGGGACGGCCACGACATTCAACGTCGTCGATGCTGAAGGAGTGTTTCTCGGCGGCGCGATAGCGCCCGGTTTGCGGACCATGATGGCGGCCATGCACATGCACACGGCGGTTTTGCCTGACGTCCCGTTAGTGTTGTCACCACTGATCGGGAGAGACACGGTGGGTTGCATGCGTGCGGGTGTGATTCATGGCACACGTCTGGCGGTGGAGGGGATGGTCCGTGAAATAAATAAGAGTATGGGACCGGAGACTCCTCTGATAGTCACCGGTGGGAATGCGGAGTTGTTGCGCGCTGCGGGGTTGGATTGCGGTCGTATGCATTGGGATGCAGAACTTTTATTTCGCGGCGTCATATTTTACTTGCTTTTAACCCACAGATAGTTGTATCTTTATTTCCCCTCTGGATGAAGGTCTTTGTTCGGGGCGCTGAAAAAGCGAAAAAATAATTGAACAAAGGCTTGACAATGAGGAAAAAAAGTCGTAACATTATAGACCGTTTTTGAGACGGTCGCCGCAAGAGAGCGGCGAGTTCTTTGAAAAGAGCAAGTGCATAGTCAGTGAATTTGATTCGCCTTTACAACTCGAAATTGTAAAAAAAAATATTTACAACGGAGAGTTTGATCCTGGCTCAGGACGAACGCTGGCGGCGTGCTTAACACATGCAAGTCTAGGGAAAGTTTCGCTTCGGTGAAACGGATACTGGCGCACGGGTCAGTAACGCGTATGCAATCTACCCTTAATCCGGGGATAACATTTCTAACGAGGTGCTAATACCCGATAATGCAGCGGCACCGCATGGTGACAGTTGTTAAAGTTTCGGT
>JAGTUW010000284.1 GCA_018224345.1 Bacteroidota bacterium | reverse complement strand
TCATCCCGGAACTGCTGACGCCGGAGGAGATTCTCGCCGCGGTGCTGCTCCTGCAGTTCCGCGAAATCTTCACCGGTACGCGCATCGAGGCGGATATCATCGAAGTATTCGACAAGCTGCACCAACTCCTGCCGCCGGACTCCATCGCCATGATGGACGCGTTCACCGGCAGCTACCTTCATATCCATCAGCCCGGAAAAATTGATCTCGTCCATCGATCCGATATGCTGCGCGACCTGTTCCGCGGCATCGTCGAACGCCGTGTCGTCAAAGTGAAGTACAAAGGCAAGCAGTACAAGCTGCACCCCTATTCCCTGCTCATTCACAATGGTGCGCTGTACGTGCTGGGACAGGTGCCGCCGTACACGGACACGATTTACCTCGCCCTGCCGCGATTCAAAAGCGTGGAACTGACGGATGACACTTTCACGAGGGATGAGGATTTCGACCTCGGGGATGTCCTGCGCAGCAACTTCGGGATCTGGTATGAGGAACCGGTCGATGTCGTTATCCGCTTCGGGAAAACCGTCCTTCCCTCCATCGAATCCCGCCAGTGGCATCCCTCGCAGCACATGAAAAACGATGACAACGGCGATCTCATTTTGAAAATGCATATCGGTCCCTCGAAGGAACTCATCGCCTGGATACTGCGCTGGGGCGAATTCGCGGAAGTACTCGAACCGGCATCACTCCGGAAGGAAGTCGCGGCGACAATCCGGAAGATGAAGCGCCTGTACGCCTAAATTATCATACGCTGATATTTTGTTTTTATAGCTTGCATGCAAAGCACGGCAAGCTTTCTGCGCCATGACGCGATTCTTCTCCACGCGCGATGCGGCTTCAGATCATCACTATCTGATGTTCTGCACCGTATCTTGCATGTTGTATCAGAAACATCGGGAATATGACATGCACACAGAAATCGAAATTCTCAATGCACTTGAGGCATTGGCCGAGACCCTTGCCGGAGATGACCGCACGGCCGCCCGCGAAGGAATCCGTCGTTGCGGGGAAATGCTGGGGCACTCCTCTTCGGAGGAAGAGCTGGTGGCCCTGGCAGTGCTTGCACGCGAGACGCAGCGCGGTAATCATCTGACAGATATCCCAAGCCTGCACGGCGCCACGAAACGCACCTTCGGATTGTCCATTCGCTGGGATAACGTTCTCGCATCCCTGGTGGATCGCAAGCTGGTTCTTATCCTCGAGGGCGAAGGCAGAGAATGCGGGTCCGGTGTGGACGTCATCGAGGCGTTCGGGCACGGTGACCGCAGGCAATTCCAGATAGCTCTCCGTCTGCATGACCCGAACTTCGATGCGAAAAGCGCGAAATCCGGCTACGCTTCGAACAAGGAATACCTGCAGGACTGCTTTCAGTATATCGATCTGTTGAGTGACGGGGCGGTGCTTCACCGCAGTGGGAAGCGGCAGCGCCATGATTCGCGTGAAGACGGAGAAACGCTTCGGAGCAGGTACGCATCGCTCAGAGCCAAGGCCGGGCGGACCAACCCGCTTCCGCCGGTGGAAGAGCTTGCTGCCAGGCTCGCACTCGACAAGAATGAATGGACCATGCTGCTTTTTGTGCTCCGCAGGGATCTTGACGGAGCCATGCCGGAGGTGCAGGATCTGATCCGTCTCACGGGCAGCGAGGATATCTTCGACCAGTACAGCACGCGTGAATACTTCCGCAACTCCGGGAAACTCATCACGCAGAATGTGTTTGAAATTGATCGCAACTATCCGCTCATGAGCCAGGATGTCATGCTCACCGATACCGTCGCCGAGTGGCTTATTCACGGCGGCGAGGCGCCCGTGGACCTGTGGGAAAGCGGGACTGCGGAACACCTCACTCCTTTCGGCACAAACGAGGAATATCTCATGGCCTGGTGTGATCTGGCCAGGCAACTGCTGCTCGATGACGATGACGACGTTCCCCGCTTCGTCCGCAGAAGACGGAGGCAGCAGCAGGCAAGCCAGCCGGCAGCGGATATGCCCGAAGTATCGAATATTCTCAAGCGCATCGATATTTCAACCGAAAGCTTTCCCCTCGAAATGCTCGCCGAGGAAGCGCAACTGGATATCAGGGAGCGCATCATCCTTGCCCTGGGTGTGTTCGTGACACTCAGGGGAGACGACCTCGGCACGCAATATGCCGCGAAATTACTGGCGGGAAAGGATTATTTCGACGCGTACAGATATGCGCGGTATTTCCGTGAGGATGCTCCTCTGCTGCAACATGGATTGATAGAGCTGCAGTCCGGTTTCAGGGGCAGTACGGATTACGACATTCCTTCCAGTGTGCTTTCAAAAATTCTGGATGAAGAAACGCCGGACGCACAGTCGGGCAGGAATTTCAGCGGCTCGCAGTTCTTCGAACAGCGCACACCCGCACATGATCTTTCGAGTGCGATCCTCTCATGCGAGCTGCGGGAAAATCTCCGGACCGCGTTGGATTCAGTAAAAAGTCATCAGATTGAAACGCTGCGCACATGGGGCATCGAGCAGATCACGGCATCGCGTCCAAGCGGATCCGTACTGTTGCTCTTTCATGGTCCGGCCGGAACCGGCAAGACCTACACTGCGGAGGCATTCGCCGGTTCGCTCGATGCCGGCCTGCTGGTGACGGATGCCGGAAAAATCCTCACCATGTGGTACGGTGAAAGCGAAAGCCGCATGCAGAGAATGTTCGCATCCTACAGAAAGCTTGCAATGGCCATGGAGCAGCCGCCCGTCCTGCTTCTCAACGAGTGTGATCAGCTTCTCGCCACCCGCCATGCTTCAAACGGCGGCAGATCGACGGATCAGACGGAGCACCGTCTTCAGAACATCCTGCTTGAAGAGCTGGAGCGATTCCCCGGAATTCTCATTGCCACCACGAACCTTGTGGACTCCCTCGATGAGGCCTTCAGCAGACGTTTCGATTACAAGATTTTCTTTGACAATCCCGACGCACCGGCTCGTCTGGCGCTCTGGGAAAAGC
>JAGTUW010000283.1 GCA_018224345.1 Bacteroidota bacterium | reverse complement strand
GAGGATCTCTACTATCGCATCGATGTCGTGACCATCACCCTCCCTCCGCTTCGCGAACGCCGCGAGGATATTGGTCCGCTGTCTCTGGAATTCACACGTAAATACGCAGAGATCAACGGCAAGGACGTGCATTCGATTTCGCGAGAAGCCATGGATGTGCTGCAGCGTTACGATTATCCCGGCAATGTGCGTGAGCTCGAAAACATCGTCCAGCGCGCCGTGGTACTCACACGCGGCGACATCATCAGTACGCGGGACCTGCCCCCCGATCTCACCGGGGAATTCTCTACACAGTCAACCTCGTTCGATGAACTGCTGCAGCCCGGCGACCTGAATGCGCGTGTCGAAATGCTCGAGCGGCTGCTCATCGAGAAAGCGTTGAAGACAAGCGAGGGGAATCAGGTCCGTGCCGCTGAACAGCTCGGTATTTCCGAGCGCACGCTGCGCTACAAGCTGATGAAGTATCGTAGCTGACAGTCATCTTCGTGCACAGCAGGGGGCGGCTTCGTTTACAGAGCTGTCACTACGGAGACGGGAAATCCTGCGCGGGGATGCCGGTCCGCAGCGTCACTCCCGCAAATGAAAGCGCTTTCGACAATACCTGCCGCACGGTTTCGACATTTTTGTCGACTTGCGAAAGGTGATCGAGAAAAAGATGGTTATATGCAGCGGATTCGATGATTTCATTTTTGGCATGATGCTTGCAACTCTTCCGGGCACAAGGCATCTCATTCAACACAAGAGGTCATCATGAAACACATCACTCTCCTTTTCGCTTTTGCTCTGCTCTTCGTCGCCTACAGCGGCGATGCCTTCGCTCAGAATCAACGTGGCGGTGACGACGCCAAGACAGCGCTCGGCAAGCAGAACCTGGACAATCGTGGGCCCCGCTTCATTGACGAAGACGGCGACGGCATCTGTGATCACAAGGCGGACGGAACCGCCGGTCAGCGTCAGCATGCCCGCATCGGCGCCCGTGACGGCAGCGGACCGGGTACGGGACAGGGCTCGGGCGACGGTGGACAGCGCAAGCGTCTCCGTGACGGATCCTGCGGAGACGGGGCCGCTCCCGGCGGCGTGACACCCGCCCAGCCAATGCCCAGAGGGCGTGCGAAGTAACAACATCCCAACGCGTCGGGCGGCACGGTGCCGCCCGCGCATGGTTTTTCCAGGAGCGCCATCATGAACATCTTCTCCGTCCTTATCGCAGCTATTCTTTTCGCCACTCCGGTGCTGGCTCAGGACAATGCAGCGCGCAATCAGGAGGGCAAAACGCAGGAGACCGAACAGCAGCCGGCAGAACAAGCGGCACAGAGTGATCCGTCGCCGTTCATCGATGAAGACGGTGACGGGATCAATGATCGTCTGCGTCGTGGCACGGGACGGAACGAGGCGGGACGGAATGCGGACAAACCGCTTCGCAGGAGACAGCGCGATCGTTTTATCGACCATGACGGCGACGGGATCAATGATCGTCGTTCCGGAGGAACCGGCATTCGCCAGGGGCGGCGGCACGGTGCACAAAAGGGAGGCGGTCGATGAGAAACATTCCTGTTATCCTGTTGGCCCTGCTCATCACCTTCACGGTCCCGGTGTCTGCGCAATGGCTCGGAACGGTGTCCATCGAAAGCGGTTACGACGACAACATCTTCCGCAATTACACGGCCGCAGAGGCATCGGCGACGGACCTGACACTCGAGTACGGGTATTTCCCCGATCATGGGATCTGGGCCATCAATTACACCGGCGCCATGACGACATTCTCGCAGTATCCCGACCGCCTGTATTCCACGCAGACACTCGGAAGCTCCTGGGTACACAAATACGGTGAAAACAAAGCTGCGTCTCTCTCGGCCCTTGCAATCGCCAGTGCACGTTTCGGTAAGGAACTGTACTCAATCTATGATTACCGGCAGATGCTTGCATCGGTGTCCATCAAACAGCCGGTTGCCGGCGACATACCCCTCCTCGTCTCATATCGTGCGCGTTATCGCAGCTATCCGGAATTCGGTGAATTGAGTTATCTCGAACATTTCGCGTCCGTCGGGAGTATGGTGTTCTTCGAAACCCGTACCAGCATTCGTATGCAGGCGGATCTCGGCTTCAAAAACTATCTTCGTACCGCACCCGGAAATGGATCGAATATCATGCAGCCCGGCAGTACGCCGCTCCCTCCGGCGAAGATCGACACGGATGGACGCGTTACCGACGGGCAACCTGCTGACGGGATTGACGGTATGCGCACCTTCAGTGGTGGTGGAGGCGGCAACGGAAACGGCGGTGGTTGGAATGAGGGCGGAGTAAACGGCCGGGGTGCGGGCCGGATGTCCCTGGGAAACCGCGGACCGGGTGCGGGAATGGACGGCTCGGTGGAATACCTGCTGTATGAAGAACCCTCTACCAGCCAGCTCAGCACATGGATCAATATCGGACAGGGAATCACTGATCACACGGGCGTCAGTCTCCGCTATCTCCGTCGCTGGAATCTTACCGATCGCGGTCGCGCCTTTGTCGGTGGAGCGGTCGATTTCATCGGTGAGGAAGAATTGTTTGACGACCCCTACAGCTACGAAAGTGATGAAGTGAGTCTCACTCTGACACAGGTACTTCCCTGGTCCATGCGATTGCGCCTCGGCGCTTTCTATATGGATAAGACCTACGGCTATCCCGCGACCTTCGATTACGAAGACCCGTCAGCGGTGGACAGAAGCGACGAGCGCCTCGGAGGATGGATCGGCGTCAGCAAATCTCTCGCCGGCGACTGGCTGGCATTCAGCGGCCTGAATCTCTCGCTCGGTTATGTCTGGCTCCGCAACAAATCCAACACCAGCTACTACGATTACAGCAGCAACGCGGTGAATTTCGGTATCAGCACGGATTTCTGAGTACGCAGCACTTTCCCCGGACAGCATTTCCCCGGACAGCATTTCCCAGACAGCATTTCCCAGACAGCATTCCCTCCCTTTG
>JAGTUW010000282.1 GCA_018224345.1 Bacteroidota bacterium | reverse complement strand
CCACCGTGCTCACCAGTGCTTGGCACGCACGGGTATTGCATCAAGCGGTAATGACACCTGGTAACGCTCGGTCTGGCTTGACTGCCAGTATTCGCCGGTGATACGACCATCGCCAATCACCTCGCAATATGCCAGCCCGGTTCGATGCAACCCTTCGTTCTCCACATATGGATCCAGCGTGAGCATTCCGTTCGCTGGAATAATGTGCGTGTCGCGTGTGAGCTGCTTCCCATGATCAAGATAAAACGTCACGGAAACAGTAACGGAACTGTCGGCCGCAGGATTGACAAGGACCAGCCGGGCTGCAATCCCCGGCGCGGCGACAAAATGCTGACAAAGCAACGCCCGGGATCCGTTCGCATCGGAAGCCGGAATCGCAGTGTTGAACGTGGAACGCGCAGGATTGCGGTAGAACTGCCAGTACTGAGCTGAAACATTTCCGCCATCAGAGTATATTCGTATCGTCCCGCGAAACTTCTTTGTGCCGATCTGCTCGGCTGGATTATAATTGACCTTGCCGAAAACGGGAAGAAAATACGATTGTTCAACGATCAACGTCCCATCCGTGTCATAAAGAAGCACATTGACAACAGATCCGGAACCCTCATGATCGGTGATGACAAGATGTGTCTCGAAAATTTCCGGATCGGCTTCGAAATAATTGACGACCAACTGATCTCCCACACGCAACTGCGCGAGATCTTCCCTCTCAAATGCAAATTGCGCGCGTGTCTGCATGGACACGCACGCAATAGCCATAAATAGTATAAGAACCGCACGTGATTGCGGCGACATACCCGATCCTATCGTATCGTCGTCACGCCTTCAAGCGGCAGTGCGATCTGATATTTTTCGCGATCAACGGACTGCCAGTATTCACCGGTGATCTTTCCGGCTCCGACGACAACGACGTACGCTGTCCCGGTCATCTGAATACCCTTGAGCGAACGATGCGGATTGATGGTCGCCACGCCGTTGGCGGGAATTACGCGCTTCTCGACACCGACAAGGCCACCGTGATCAGAGTAGAACTTGACATCAATCGTCACAGGGCGGGCAATCTCGGTATTGTTGATGACAAGCTGCGAATTGACTGCCTTGTCACTTACAAAATGTTGACAGACAAGCTTATCATACCCTCTTCCGTCTGCAGCAGGAACCGCAATATTCATATGGGAAAGCTCAATATTGCGATGCTTCTCCCAATACTGCCCTACGATCTTGCCGCCGTCACTCTCGATGCGAACCGTACCGACAAACTTCGGGTTCTGATTGTACCCATGTTGATACGCATTCACATGCATGAGCGGATTGTAATTGATTTTTCCGAATGAATTCAGCGATTCATAGCGCTCGTACACGAGCCTGCCATCCTCATTGTAAATGCTGATTTTCAGGTGTGGACCGACGCCCTCTACGTCACTGATGACCACATGTGTTTCAATATTGTCCGGGTCGGACACGAAACGATTAATGACAAGAGTCTGTCCTACCTGGGCATCGACCTGCACGGTGCATAGCACCAATGCGAACAGGGCCATCAGAATGCTCATGAGCGCTTTCGACGATTTCAGCATTGAAATTCCTCCATGGAACGTAATCGAGAATCGATGTATCTACGATGGGAATAGAGATTTTCCGATTTCAAAATACACATCAGCGGGCAATTCGAAAAATGCTTCTGCAAAATCTGCCCGCCGGCCACCGAACGTTATCGCCCGATAGGCGTTGAGTCCTTCCATATGATGCATGTAATCGATGGTCTCCAGCTGACTTGCGTAACAACGCATGGCCTCACGTTTTCGATCCATTTCTCCGGTGATGTCAGTGACGGCATTGGCTGCAAGAGGACTCCAGACTTCGTACGATCGGATCAGTGGACGACAGAAATAATGCTCTCGAAGGGTCCGCAGAAGCCAGACATTCAATACTCGATGATCATGATGATTATCGAATACTGATGGAAGATACAAAACATCGGGTACTTTCTCAATTATTGAAGAAAAAGCATTCCGTGGATATCGTCCAGAGCGAAAGTCCTGATCAGCTATTTGAAAGTGCTGATAACGCGATACCCCGAGGATTTCCATCGCACAACGGAACTCCTTCTCCCTGCACTCGATTTTGTCTGTCCGGCTGATCGACGCATCATCGATAGAGGCGACGTTATCGGAGAACAGCAGGACCTCAACCTGATCGCCGTGTGCGATATGCCGCAACAATGTTCCGCCCATTCCGAACGTTTCGTCGTCTGCGTGCGGTGTCAACACGACGATGCGTGATGCCTCACCCGTAAAATCCACTTCCCGCGGATAGACGGTCACATGAGGATTCGTGACAAGACGCATGATCTGCGTAGACCTCATGCGCAGTTTGCGCATAGAGAGGTACGCGAGCAGTTGCCGTATGCCGGTCATGCGTTCACTCCCTGCACAATGCCGCTTCGGAACGTCATGCCGGCAAACCGCCGGGCAGTGATCATTCCAATGGGCGAATACTGCGCCTTGCGAATTCCACGAAGTGAAGCGGTATTTTCTTTATCCGCATAAATCCAGAGATAACGGACGTCACCTTCCAACAATCCAGGCAGTCGTCGCAACGCTTCCGTATAGATGCCCTGCCCGCGCCATGCGGGTATCGTGACAACATCATAGACAGCCACGACCTGTTCCGGAATTCGCCAATCCATCGCGAGCTCATCAATACGCAGCATGCCGGCCACCAACCATGCATGTATAACGATTTCCGTATCCTTATACCCTATGAACGCAGTTCCGCCCTCGGCAAAACGGCGCCTGTACGTAGCCCGGTGCCGCTGAAATGAATGTGCTTCCCAGGGAAATTCGGCTTCACCGACAAGTCGGTAGACAATCTCTCCGGTGGTCACAGTCACCGGGACGCAGTCATGACGGAAAAACAGAAGACTTGTGCGGCGAAAGAGTCTCATCGCTCTCCCCTCCTGAGTGTTTGCAACATGCGTTGCATTGTGTACAGGAATCGCCTTCCGGAAATAAATACCGTTACATCTGCGCTTGCACGTATCTCGACGGGGTATTCCCGTTTATATTTCTCATCTCCACGCAGAAAATCGAAATAGTGGTATCCCGCACGCAGCGCCCATTCAATGACAGCAACGAGATTCACTGTCCCGGGACTCCAACGTTTCCCTTCCGGGTCCATTCCTGAAAGCACGTAATGAACAGTATTTCCGTGCAGCCAACATGCGATCAGGTGCAGTGGGCGCCCGTCACGTCTTATTTCCGATATCATGAGTTCTTTATCGTTATACCTTGTGAGCATGCGAAAATGCCTCCTGTTGCGCTCGTCGGCGAACCACGATGCACTGCCGAAGCGCGTCAGATTGAGCCGGATCAGACGATCGACGACATCGGACGCGGGGGCAAGATACATGCGCCAGTCCAACCCGGCATCCTGTGCACGCAGTCGACGTGCACGTGCGATCTCACGACGCAGATGCGGCGTGCAACCAACCGTCCAATTATCTGTATCAGCGTTACTCAGATCGATACGCATGTATGATTCTCCCTCTTCCACTGACCAACGGATGTTGTTCATATCCGTATCCCCGCTGAGGCGCGAGTCAGGCGGTGCGTTGTTTGCGAAACCCGGTGGCACGCATTCCCGCAACAACGGAGCAATCGTCGATTCCGGAAGAATATCATGCAGTCTCAGCCACGCACCGGGGTAGCAACGCCGGAGATACGCGAATGTGGACAGCCACGCACCCGAGGCATCACTCTCTGTTGTGATCATATCCGGATACTGGCTGAGACGGTCGGCAATCCAGAGAAAATAGTGCCAGATCCGGAATCGCCCAAGACAACGCGATTGCAGAAACAGCGGTACAGCCGCGACAGGTATTCCGTCCCTGTCGATACGTAGCAACACAAGGCGGCGACGGCTGTCGTAACGGACATAATGTTCATACCAGCACGTATTCCACTCCCATGATTGGAAATGAGTGTTGCGCAACAGAGAATGAGAGTGATACGCACGCAACCACCAGTTGCGAAGTTCTTCATCGTCAAAATCCGTTTCCCGAACCCGGTACTCCTCGTCGATGAGCATTGACGATGCAGTTCTCGTTTCGTTATAGGCAGTGGCATCGTGAACGGCGCGAGGGTTGCGCATGACTATTCCTCTCCCCGCATGCGAAGGACACGCGCAGGACTCCCGGCGACTACGGCACCAGGCGGCACGTCTTTCGTGACCGTCGCGTTGGCAGCGACGACTGCGCCATCCCCGATCATGACGCCCTCCAGGATAATCGCATGCGCACCTATCCACACATCCGAACCAATGTCAATGGGTCTCTGGCGTCCCCCCTGTTCACGAATCTGCCGTTTCGTATCGTCGAACACATGATTGGCATCGATGATCGTAGCGAAGGCGCCAATGAGCGTACCGCATCCGATGCGCACACTCCCGGATACAGTGCATTGACGGGAAATATAGACATCATCTTCGAGATGCAGCGTATCTCCCGGATGCGCGATCAACCAGCTGTCGTGCAACACCATCACATCAGATCCGATATACAGGACGGCCTGAGGATCTATCCGCAGCTCCACTCGTGCCCCGAAATGTGCAGACCCTTCAATGTGTTGACCTGACTCACGCAATCGACGAAGTGTGAGAAATAAATCTGCTCCCTGCATCTTTCTGAACAGCCACATCGCGATCCGGGCAAAAAAGGTTTTCATTCCTGCTGTCTCCGTATGACCACATCAGTGATTTCATTTCTGTGGAAATAAATATAGAGCAGTGTCACGGCACCCGCGGTGAACCAGATGAGCACACTGCTGATTGCGGCGCCAATGGAACCGAGCACGGTGATGAAAAAGTAATGGGACAGACCAGTGACTACGAGTTGTCCCAATGCAATCCACGTCGCGATGCGCTCCCGTCCTATGCTCAGCATCAGCATGGTGAGCGGATTCCCGATGATCGTCCATGCGTAGCCCACAAAAAGTACAGCAAACAGTGGCATGGAAGCTGTGTATGCCGGGAAGAAAACAGGAACAGACAGGTACATGGCGATCAGATACAGGCAGCCCAGGCCGACAACAGGCAGACTCACCGAAAAACTGTGTCGGACGTACCGACGCATATCCGCCAACGAGCGCAACTCCATCGCTTTCGGAAAAAACACTGTGGAAACCGAACCCGCAAGGACAATCAGGGGCGTGCAAAGTTTCGCAGCTGCGATATAGAGCCCCGCTTCCTCCGGCTGCTCAGCCAGCATGGGTGTGATCATGAATACATCGAGTCGCATCAGGAACATCGTGGCGAACGAAGTCAGCATCATCCATTTCCCGAAGCCGATCACTTCCCTGCCAATGTCCTTCCAATCGTATTGAGCGTGGATCGGACGCGTCGAGATGAAGAACAAGGTAACAATCGCGACAAGCAGTGGCGCAAAGGCATAGGACGCATACACAAGACTGAGCGAAAAAAAGGAGAATGCTATCGCAGCGTAGATGGCTCCTGTCTTGATCGCCGCCTCGGCAATACGTACGAGCGAAAACCGGTTGAATTCCTGCCGCGCCTGGAGCACGGCAAGGATAAATTCCATCATTCCCCCGCCGAGCGCCGCAACAGTCATGATGCGAAGCGGTGTTTCCAGCTCGGGAGTACGTAACAGCCCGCTCGCCAGGGGATACGCCAGGAGATACAATGCGATGGCTGTCACGATGAGTATGGCGCTTTTGGCGGTCAGGGCAAAGCGTAAATGCGCCTGGGCTCGTCCGGGACGTTCATTTCTGTACAATGAGTAGAAACGGATGAAGCTCTGATGTAATCCCGAATCCGTAAATTGATTTATCGCCGCCAGGACGGTGATAAACAGACCATACAGTCTGTATTCGCCGGGTGTCAACAACGCCAACATCGAAAGAGTGATAAGGAAGGTCAGGAACTTCGAGAATACATCACCGAAAAAAACCACGCCCGCTTCTCTCGCACGTTGAGGAAGCAACTTCGTCCAGGTGCCGGGTCCCATGATGCGTCCGAAGCGTGCGTAGTTCATACCGACAGCACCTGTGGATGAAGGTACTCGATGAGTGTGGCCACGCGATGGCGCCATGTGTTACGCTCTGCGAAGGCGCGTCTGTTTTTCCGCAAGACGAGGGTGTCCTCATGCGATGCACGGCGAATTCCATCGATGAATCCCTGCCTTCCGTCCGCCAGGTATAACAGCGATGCATATTGCTCCAGCTCCGCTGAACGTATCGCGACGACAGGCAGACCGGCGGCACTGTATTCATACAGTTTCAACGGATTAACGACGCGCGTGATTTCGTTCGAGAAAAACGGAATCAGTGCAATATCGAACCGTTGCAGATGATCGGGAAGTCTTTCATGGGATACGTAGCCATGAAGCCTGATATTGCTGCGACGTGCGCAGGCTTCTTTATAACTCGTATCGACTGGACCGATGATTTCAATTTCACATTCCGGGAAGGAATCAGCGACAGCCAGCATCAATTCCTTGTCGAACCACTTGCCACAGGTCGCGCCGATATATCCCAGCGAGGGGCGTTGTCCGTTCCGTTTATGCGGAGATGTGATCTCGATCCGGGCTATCATTTCACTTGACACGGCATTCGGAAGAAACAGACGCCTGGTATCCGGAAAACGCAACTGCAGATCCGCATCCATTTCTGCAGCACTGTAAGTGATAAGATCTGCTTCCTGACCGAGTGAGGCCTCGGAGGCGAGCAACCGTCTCATCGTAGCATCACTGCGACTTTGAACTTCAAGTGCATCACTGACATCGTATACCAGAAGATACGGATTAACAAGGGTGCGATTGATGAAATTGTTCCACCACAGTGGCATCATGACCATGACAATACTGTGTGAAAAATCAATCTTACTGAATCGATGCTGAAACCACTGCTGAAAAAGAATCCGGTCTATGCCAGGCGTCAGCGAGTTGCGAAAACCCGTCGGAAGCATGGGCGGAGTGTGAACACGGAGATTCGGGTGTGTGGAGTCACGAGTAAAACCGGTATCCCGTGAAAGTGGTGCGAACACACGATTGAATAATGCGTGAGACCGACCCGCAAGTGATGGCGCGATCTCGATAAAGTCGACACGATGTCCTGATCGGGCACACTCCGCAGCAAGCGCCTGCTCACGTTGTGGAAGACTGTCAAAGGAAGTCAATCCAAAAAAGAGAAAATGATATTTCCGGTCAAGGATCATATGCTGCGTAATCGTGTTATTCATTCTGCCCGAATTATCGTTGCACTCCCTGCATGACCATATGACTAACCTCTCAGGTCTCCAACCTGACACCCTGGATTCCTGGTGCCATCGATTGTATCGCAAAACTGGGAGCGCGGTGCACTGACGGTATCAGCAGGCAGGTACCAGTTCTCAAGCAGTATTGCAATATCCTGCCATGAAAGCCTGGAAACAAACCGCCGTGCGCGTTCGGCCGTCATTGCAATCTCCTTGCGCATCGATCCCGTCAGTATGGCCGTGAGAAGCTGCTTCGCATGCTCTTCGGAATCGAGAAGGAACAGCAGGTGGCGCATGTCCGGAATGGACTCGAAATACGTACGTTTCAGATGTGTGAACGCAGGTGCCAGGACCGGGAGACCTCTCTGCCAGGCATCGAAGACGGCAAGATATCCACTTGCTATCACCATATCCGCTTGATCGAGCAGAAGATCGGGGCGCGGAGTTTTACCATAGAGCTCAATACGCAGCACATCCCCGTCAAGTGCTTCAATTCCGGATCGCAGCACGCCGTCCCCGGCGATGCAGACACGAATCGAACGCCGACACTGCTCCGCCACGTTGCGCAGCAATAGCAGTGCTGACAGTATCCCCGTATCCTCTTCCAGCCGGCCGACGAAAGCAAATGTGAGGGGCGCAGCTACGCTGACATCATCATTGCTGCGCAACTCCTGAGGACGGGTTTCGCTGTGCACCGGGGCTCCAAGATAAACTGCGTCTATCGGGTGAGTGTATATCCCTCTCAAATACTCCCCGACAGCGAAGCGAACATGACACAGACGGGCGGTTACTTCGCGGAGCACCTGATGACGTTTCCGAACGGGCCAGAATTCAAATCCATGGAAGGTAACGACATAACGTGGCGTGCGAATCAGCAGACGCAGTGGGAGGAACCAATGGAAAAACGTGGTGTAATCATGGAAATGGAGAACATCGGCCGAGGCAAGGAACGCCCGCTGTGACCACATGAAATGCCAATACCAGAGACGGGTCAACGGGCGACACGCAGGAACAGTGAAGCGTCGGAGGCTGAAGGCCCAGACCTCGTCGTCTTCTCCATCGGTGGAAGGTGTCTCGGTGTACACGGTCACATCGTGACCGCGTCCCGACAGCGCCTCCGCCGTGCGCAATGCACTCCATTGCACTCCTCCAATGGAAGGGAGAAAGTGATTGACAAAAAAAACGATACGCATCTGTGTCCCCGATCAGTACACGTGCTGAAAATATTCGTATCGCGGAGGTTTCCCTTCTACTGGCGTATATCCGTAATCCTTGACAAACACACCGTTCATCAACTCATCGTTCGGATTCCACGGTTTGTCGTAATCATTCCCGGGTTTGTAAATATATTTGATCCCTTTGAAGGCTTGATGTTTCCTGCGACGAGCCTCACCTCCCGATGCCTCGAGATCAAGAAAATGCGTGATACGATCGCTGTAATTATATTCAGGATAACCAGTAAAGAGCTGACATTTAAAGTCTCTATTGGCTTCCTTGACAATTTCCCGGATGAGCTGACTCAATGTCCGGTGCAGATAGTTTCCATATTCACCTTCCATGCCATGGGTGATAATCAAGTCAGGACGATCACGCATAATCACCTCGTGCATGCTGCGTCGTATCGCCTTACGCATGACCGTCCCCGGTCCGAAACTTTTTTTGAAATCGAGTCCCATATACTCTCCGATCTGAACCAATTGTCTGCCGGCAAG
This sequence comes from Bacteroidota bacterium, assembly GCA_018224345.1. Lineage (GTDB taxonomy): Bacteria > Bacteroidota > Ignavibacteria > SZUA-365 > SZUA-365 > SZUA-365. The sequence continues at coordinate 1,404 of JAGTUW010000282.1, read as the reverse complement.
TTCATAGCGTATGGAGAGCACGCTGATATCAACACCGAGTGCCTGTCCGTAGCTTCGTGCAATGTTCGGTTTCCGTCTCCCCATCAGGTCGGTTGCCACACGTACGCTTCCATCCGGCATGACACCAGCGCAATTGTATCCTCCCAGCGAAGGATGCACCTCGTCGCTGAATCCCATCGATGCATCTGCGCCGTTGGAGACAAGGTAAACCCGCACAGCCTTTTTCCGCATCGCCGCTGTCGCCAACAATCCACCTGCGAGCAACACTTCATCATCCGGATGCGCCATCAGCACCATAATAGTGGAGGAACGCTGAATTACATCTTCCATATTCCCGAAGCGCCGGGCCAGCGTTTCAGGACGCCGCAGATATCCCATGTGCGCATCGGCAGCAAAGGTATTTTGTCTGTAGTCGATTTTGATTTTATCCCCGTCTCCCTCACCATACATGAAATCCCTGACATACACGACATCATGGTCAATGCCGGGCCATTCGTCGAAATCCCAGGTCCCGTGCGGGACACCTGCGGGAATATCATATCCGGGCATGAACATTTCGGAATCGAAGGTCCGTGGCCCTTCCTGTGCTTGTGTGCAGGTGCAGATGAGAAGCAGAAAAAGGATTGTATTGCGTTTCATGTATGTGTTCTGTCAGTTACCGTTCAGAAAAAAGAAAAAGCAACTCACATCCGGGAAATGCAAGTGACTGTGGTATATGGTGGCTGTCCGCTTCCTGTTCCGGATGTAGGTCAGGATCTTACCGCCATGATAAAAAAACACGGCTTATTGTCCAGCGGAAAGATCGATATCGATGTACTCGGGGACACTGTCTTTCCTGCCGAAACGTGGATGCGCGCTGGGCTCCGCTGCCAGAGCATGAAGAAGTTTCGCCTCGTATTCAAGTAGTTTTGACTCAAGTGATTCACGCTTCATCTCTTGTGTAACAATGGTTTCCCTGAATCGTTTGAGAAAATACCCGATGGTTTCAACACGAATTCTGATGCTTCCTGAAGGACGATTTTCATCGATATCCTTGAAACTGAAGTACGGTGTTCCCGAACACTCGACGATTTCCTGCACGGTCGCGTAGATCGGACCGTCGTGTCCGCATTTAAAACTGGAGAGTTCGAGCGCGACGAGATTCGGATGTCGTGCCACGAATTTGGCGGCCCATATTTTGCGATTTGTATTTTCACTGTAACTGTTTTTCCAGACGTCGGAAATCTCCATTGGATGCGAGATCAGTCCGGCACGGATATCGGCCCCGAATATGCGTTCGAGAGTTTCCCCGTCGACGGGAAGAGAGTCCTGCGTAAACACCGGATATCCGAGTTTCTGGAATTCCGCCAGAATATTGTGATTGATTCCGGGATCATTGTGATACGGACGGGCAAGAAGAACAAT
>JAGTUW010000281.1 GCA_018224345.1 Bacteroidota bacterium | reverse complement strand
GCGACATTGTTCTCGCATACCCTGCCGGATGCACTCCATATAGCCCCGGGTAGCTCGCGAAACATCAGTTTCAGTTTCACTCCCACGGAAATCGGGGGACGCAGCGTGGAACTGCGCATGCGCTCGAACGATACCGATGCGCCGCAGCCCGTGCTCTCACTCACCGGCAATGGTGTCGCCTATCAGCGTCCGCGCATAGAAGTACGTCCATCCGGCATCAATCTGCCATTCACCTATTATGGATACGAAAGCTCCACAGAATTTGTCATATACAACACTGGTACGGCGCCTCTGCATATTGCCGGCATCGAGAATCAGACCTTGCCACCTTTCGAGGGCTTCCCGAGAGAGACATATTACCCGTATGAGCTCACCATCCACCCGGGCAGTCCCCGGCGTGTCGAGATCGGGGATTCCCTGAATGTCACGGTACTCTATAATCCTTTGGCCGAGAATTCCAGACAGGTCAAGTTTTCCTGGGTCGTCATTTCCAGCGACGATCCGGCGCAGCCCGAGCTCAAACTGCATGTAAACGCTTCTGCCGGAAATGCCCCCATCGTCGGTTTGAATCAATATCACATGGAGTTTCCGGCGGTTCCTATCCGGGACAGTCTCGATGTCTCGCTGGGGGTGTACAGCAAATACGACGGCAGGTTGCGTTCCGCGAAGATCACCGGACCCGATGCCGCGCATTTCGATTTCATCGGGCCCGTATCCTTCGATACCCGGCCGGACCGGATCACGGTACGGTATCACCAGGGAGAGAGCGGCAAGCGCGTCGCACATCTGACGCTTGAAACCAACGACCTGCTCGCACCGGTGCTCGAGATACTGCTCGTCGGCTACGACGATGCGACAATGTCACTGCATGAGAATGCGAGTCCGGACGAACTGACGCTCGAGGCCTGGCCGAATCCCTTTTCCACTTCGACCACGCTGACCTGTGTGCTGTCCCGGCCGGGACCGCTTCACATGCATCTCCTCGATATGACGGGTCGTGTCGTACGTTCCAGTCTGCACGAAGAGATGGCAGTGGGTCGACATACTCTCCGCATCGACAGGGACGGTCTTCCCGACGGACTGTACTTCGTGCGGCTCCGTTCCGGCGATCTGATAGCCATGACACGATTGCTGCTGCTTTCACGGTGATGGCGCATCATGGAATGGCTCCGGAAGGAGAGTTAAAAGTTAAGGGTTATTGGTTGCAAAATATGATATAGGAGACGCGCGCGGCAAGTCTTTCGATTGCGGATCCGGGTCGATACAACTCCAAAAAACCTCTGTGCACTCTGTGTTCTCTGTGGTTCCTCACATTTTGTGGTTCCTCACGTTTTGTGGTTTCTCACATATCACTCCCGCGAGAAATACTCTCTCAACCCCGCCGTGCTCTCAATATACTGCAGTGTTTCATGCTGCAACCGCGCGAGGTACGGTGCGGCCGAGACGCCGCCGACTATGACCTTCGTGTCCGGCGGCAGCAGGCGCAGCAATTCGGCGAGTTCCGCGAACGTGCGTTCGTCATCCGGTGGATACACAATGCTCAGCAGCACGGTGCGGCTTTGCAGTTCACGTGCCGCAGCGGCAATTTCCTCTCCCGGAAGATCTGCGCCGAGATGCGTGACCGCAAGGCCGGCGTCCGCGGCGACCAGACCGGCCAGCAATACACCGAGTTCGTGCTGCTGTCCGGAAGGCGTAGCTGTCAGTACATGCGGGGCGTCCGGAAAGGGTACCGACGCGGTGAGCAGCCGGAGCAGGACGCTGCGAATAACCGCCGTGGAGAAATGCTCCTGAGCGATGCGCACCTCCCCCTCCCGCCATCCATTGCCGATATCATTGAGAAACGGACTCAGTACATTGTCAATCAACGCGGCACGCGAAAGCTGCCTGTCCGCTTCGAGAAGAGCGCGCTCAAGTCCCGCCGCATGCATCCGAACAGTCTCCCTCATCAATGCGCTCCGCCAACTGGCATAATTTTTACCGGCATGCGCGGCATTGTCTTCCTCATCCTCGATCCTCTGCAGCAAGACCCGTAACTCCTCATCATTCAACGCAGCCATATCGGATATGGCAAACCCCGCCACTGTCGCCTTGCGCAACAGACGCAACCGCTCGATATCCGCATCCGAATACATGCGCCGATTGCTTTCCGTCCTCAGCGGACGCACCACCCCATACCTTTTCTCCCAGGCACGCAGTACGTAAGGAGTCAATCCCGTGAGCCGTGCCGCCGTCCGTGTCGTATATCCACTGTTTTCCATAATGAAAAAATACGGAAAATGACGGTTAAATCAACGTTGTCTAAAAAAAATAATATATTTGTCCAGGAATGGAACTCAAAAAGCTAGACAAGCGTTGTAACATTGTCCGCGTCATGAAGACGATAATTCTCAAGCATTTACATCAACAATAATACTGCCAGGAGTTTCCATGAAAAAATCAACTGCCTTCCTCACTCTCCTCTTCGCTGTATCCCTTGTCGGGTCCACCGTTTTCGCCGGGCCGACAGGCAAAGCGGCTGAAAGCAGGAATATCGTGACCGTCGCTGTCGAAGCCGGCTCCTTCAATACACTCGCAAAAGCCCTCACCGAGGCCGGACTCGTCGGCGCATTGCAGGCCGACGGCCCGTTTACCGTCTTTGCACCGACCGACGACGCCTTCGCGAAACTCCCGGCCGGCACGCTCGACGCCTTGCTCAAGGACAAGGAAGCTCTCAAGGAAATTCTTCTCTATCATGTCGTCCAGGGCGAGGTCTCATCGAAGAACGTTGTCAACCTGACCTCCGCAGAGACACTGTCAGGCAAGGAACTGCATATCGCTGTTGAAAACGGCGTTGTCAAAATCAACTCCGCCAATGTCATCAGCGCGGATGTGCATGCATCGAACGGCGTGATTCATGTCATCGATGAAGTGCTCATCCCTCACTCGCATTGACACAGACGTTACAAACAACGCAGCACCTTACGCAGTCATACACCTTGATTCGAAACAGCACATGAGCAAGCGCGCACCTTTCTCAGACAAATAACGACCCCGCACATTCAATCGAAGCACCTCAGCACTCTCATAACACAACCTCTGATAAGAAACACGTCCCGGATTCAGGTTCGGGACGTGTTTCGTTTCATGCTCCCCGCTCCGGCAGCAACCGCTCTGGCAGCAACTGCTCTGGCAGCAACCGCTCCGGCAGCAACTGCTCTGGCAGCCATCAGCGAAGGAGAAGAAAGGGGCGGAGCCGGGAGTGCCTGCCACTCTGTGCCACGAGTATATAGAGACCATCGGGCAGGGATTCGAGAGAAAGCCGCCTCGTGCGTTCATCCGAAAATCCCTGCGTCTGCTTCCATGTCTTGATGCGCCGCCCCTGCGCATCAAACACTGTCAGCGTCACCTGCGCATTCGCCGCGGCCTGCAAGCGTACCCACACCTGTCCCCGTGCAGGCTGTGGATAGACGGATACATCGAACATGCCGGCAGCCGACGGCCGCCCGACACTCGTCGTCGGGACATTCCCTTCGATGGCGCCGATACTGGGCGGATCGTTGAACGGATGTCCGAGAAAATCATCGGCCGGAAGCAGTGTCGCACTGCCCGCGGCGATGGCGGGAGAAGCGGGCAGCAATGAGAAATCCCCGTTCAGCATTGCGGGCGCGGACAGCAGCGGATTACTGCCGATGATTGCCTGTATCTCGGGAGCGGGTGTGTTGGGTCCGCTCCAGCCGGCATTGTCGGGATTGTACCAGAGATTATTACTGAACAGAAAGCTTTCCGGCGCGGTATTCGGACCGACATTGAAGGTCGGCGCGGCCGCACGGTGGTCCAGCACGATCAGATTGTTGACGAAGGAATTGTTTCCACAGGTCTGAAAACGCGCATCGGCGCTTTCCTGCAGAATCCGCACCGCCCATTTTTCCGGAAGCCAGATCGTGTTGTTCACCACCTGACAGTGCACGGCGCCGACATAGGCGATGGGCGCGGTGGCGCCGGTGAAGATGTTGGCAAAGACGATGATGTCCGACGCTTCGTAATCGGCATCGGGAGGACGAAAGTACGGCAATCCGGTCGACCCGCCGATATTGATGGCCCGTTGACCGCCATTCTGAAAGATGTTTCGTTCGATACGGATGTATCGCGTTCCGCCCTTGGCCTGTATGCAGTTCGACCCTGCATTCTCGAAGTGATTGCGCTCGAAATGTCCGTAATGACAGCCGACCATGTCTATCATGCTGCCGCCGGGTGATCCGTTGATGAAGCGGCAGTCACGGACGGTGAAACTGTCCACGCCCGACATTTTGAGCATGTCGTTGTTGCCCGTGGCATTGATGCCGCGCCATTCGCAGAAGGCGATCAGCAGGTGTCGGGCGGGGGTTTCGTAATCTCCCCCGTCATCGATATTCACGCCGTTGCCCGTCTGACCGTCAAACGCCAGATGGGTAATACGCAGATATGCGGGATCGCTGAGCTGGATGCCATTCGTTCCTCCGTAAATCAACGCCCCCTCTTCTCCCGTAATGGTGATCCAGGCCTCCGCCGTCCCCTGCAGACCGCGCACATGCGCGCCGCCATTGTGCGTTCCGCTGCGGAAGAGAATAGTGTCGCCCGGACGCACATCGGCCGCTGCGGCATGGAGTCCGCTGTACTCCCCCGGCCCGATGGGCAGGATTCCTGCCACGGCCGGCATGTGCATGGCGAGCAGGAGAAGCAGGAGAATGAACATCCGCATCATATACCTCCGGAAATCAGGGACGAATACAGGCCTTGACGCAAGTCGCCCGCGCGCTTACCTTGCATTTCGCGCAATCAGGGAGCGGTTGCGACGAAGCAAGAATACGAAATTTGCATACGGCATGCCACCATGAAGCGGGACAGTCCGTGTCTTCGCAGACTGTCGTCGCCGGGAGCACGCCGCCGTATTCATTTTTTCATTCACATTGACAGGGAGATACACATGTCACAGGAACCCTTTATGGAAATCCTCGGCATTTTCGACGACGAGGGAAACCGCTACGAACCCACAGCCATTCCAAAACCACCGCTCTGTGTGCTGTGCAGGGAGGATGTCCACGATCATCCTTTCGAGGAAGTGCTTTGCCATCTCACCCGTCTCGACTTCATGTTGCAGGAGGGAGATGATGCGTTCTCCTGTCATGCCTTCGAGCCGCGGGATTGAAGAACAGCGTTGCGGTTGCGATTGCGGTACATTTTCTCCATTTTTTTTGCGGTATCGATCATCGATGTCGTGCCACACAGTGCCGGCCCGATATTTTCTGTGCTCTTGATCATCGTTATGGTACCGCTCACTGTATCGGGTGGTGTTTTCTGTGGTCCTGATCATTGTTATGGTACGACACGCGGAGTCATCCGGAAGAGACTCGAAATTGCAGTACCTCCTCGAGTAACAGCAACAATCTTCAATCGTGCATGAGAAAGTCCATGTTTATTGCATTCGTCGTTGTGTTCATCCTTCTTGCTGTTGGCGCCTATTTTTATGTACAGCATCAGTCCTTTCACGGTATGGTCTGGGAGGAAGTGCGCGACATGGTCGGAGAGCATCCGGTCGCTCTGGACGTCGTACGCGAGCGCGATTCCCTCCCTGCGCCGATGCGTCGGTATCTGGACTGGGCTCTGCCCGGGGACCGGGCTCCCGCGACCTTCGCACGTCTGCGTCACGGCGGCACCTTCCGACGTTCCGCCGATGAAGACTGGTTTTCCATTCGCGGCGAGCAATATTATGCCACGGCCGAACCTGCCTTCATCTGGGCGGCCACCATGAAAATGAATCCGTTGTTGTGGGTTCGCGGACGGGACAAGTATGTCGACGGAAGGGGACACATGCTCATCCGTCTGCTCTCGGCGATCACCGTCGTCGATGCTGCCGGACCGGAGATGGACCGTTCCACCCTGCTGCGGTACATGTCCGAGATGCCCTGGTTCCCGACAGCGTTTCTGACTGTCCCGGGGATTGAATTCTCCGCGCCAGACGACAGCACGGTGGAATTACGCATGACGCATGCCGGACACACGGTCAGCGGTCGCTTCACCATTGCCGCCGACGGAGCGGTCACGCGCTTTTACACTGAAGACCGGTATCGCGAAATGGAAGGTGAGATGGTCCGTATGCCCTGGTACGGTGAGTATGCCGACCCGAAGTTGTTCGACGGGATGCGTATTCCCACCGCGGCCGAGGTCGCCTGGCAGACACCCGAAGGTCCGTTGCCCTATGTCCGCATCGCAATCGAGCGCATGGAATACGACGTTCCTCTGCCCTTCTGACCCGCAGGTTATCGTTCCTGTATTTCCACCGCTGCGTGCGTGGGAGGAGGGGGGGTACTGTAAAAAAAAGGAGCCGTCAGGCTCCTCTGTTTGCAGAAAATCTTGCTACGCAGGCACCCGGGAATGCCAGACAAACCCCAGTAGCGCAGCAGGTACCGTATCCCTGTCAAAATGTTCTGGCACGGCGAAACCAGTACGGCGTATCAGTCTTTCAAATCGAGCGAGACTGAGAATTTCGAATCCGACAATATTGCCATCCGCATCGATATCTGCTATGAGGGTGTCTTTCTCGAGAATCTCTTGTCGGGCGATGCGGCGATCAGATAGCCGAAGATACGCGATACTCAACTCGGTATCGATCGTGAATTCAGGTGTTTTAGTGAAATGTTCCATGGTATTACCCTCTCGAATCGATGACAGTTATCAACAGTAGCGGAGCAGAATTCTTGAAGACAAGCCGAATGACACGATTCCCTGCAGTTTTTCCGATAAGATTGAATCTGTCAGGATGATCTGCATCAGGATACTTCGACTGGTGTTTAAAATAGATCTCTGCCACTTCTTCTGCGCATATGCACCGTTCATGCATCCGTGACACTGCGTGTTGATGGACGTCAATTTCAGTTCCATCGTCGAAGCGAATGATATTGCCATCCAGCACCGCTGACATAGGCAACAAGATACTACCAGGTGCAACAGCTCGCAAGTCACGCAGCACGACCCATTGTCTTGTCGAGGCCACTTCTCAGGATCTCGTAAGACCTCTTCGGAGTCCTGCCTGCGAAGAGCGGGATTGCTGTGTGGAGGATACTTTTTCCGAGCGGGAAATAACGAACAGAGGGGATTAAACCAGGTCGGGCGCCGTAACACCTGACCTTTCATTATTGGCGTCGAAGAAGATGTGTTGCCAGAGCGAAGAGGACGGCTCTCGAAAGTCCACCGCAAAGGACGCGCTGTCAGAAACCACCCCGCCTCGCTGCGCTTCGACGGGGCAAGCGACTGGCAAGAAGGGCTTTTTCGAGAAATTACACCACCCCGCTGTCGCTTCGCTTCAGCAGAGCAGGCAGGGAACACAGAGAACACCATCCGTCTTTCCGTAATCTGATCGACACCGCTCTTTGTAGAGACGCGCGGCGCGCGTCTACGTAACCATCGACGTCATGCGGAGGTTATCCGGAAATAACGGAAACGATCATCGTAAACACCGGCGTCGTACACCGGTTATTCCGAAATAACGGAAGCGACCAGCGTGAACACCGGCGTCGTACACCGGTTATTCCGAAATAACGGAAGCAACCAGCGTAAACACCCGTGTCGTGCACTGCGAGCACACACACTCTGTCGAAGCGGAGCGGAGGCGGGGTGGTTTTTCACATGTTGTAGTTTCTCACGTTTCATCCACGGGTAAATGATATCCGATAATCCAGCGTTCTGCAAGAATTCCGATCGTCAATGGGGCCGTTTGCAGAAGCTGTTCAACAGATAATCGGCAACGATGGGGTTTGTTACAGCAGAATCATTCATCAATTCCCGGCACACCATAAGCCTGGTTTCCTGATAACGACGTATTGCCTCCATGAATATGATGGCGGAGAATTCGTTTGGACGTTTGAATATCCATTGCATCAGATAATGACGAGCAGCGACAATTGACTTGTCACCCTCCATACCAAGAAAAGGCTCCCTGGTTGATTTATGCTTCAAAAGGAAAGTACTGAAGCTACGAATGATCGTGTTTTTGTAAGGAGCATCAGCATGCTTCGACATCAATTCCTCCAGCTCAACGCGCCAGGTGCCTGGATGACCTTTCGCAAAATTTTCCCACCAATGCGTTTTTTCCGGACCCCACAGGGGACTGTATTCAATCCCTGTAACATTCAGGTTGCACTCGGCTATGCAGGTCGACTCATCGCCGGACGACGTACGAATTGTGAACACACACTTCATAATTCCACTACCGGAAGGGAGCGCAACCAACATCGGTTCTTCACCGACGCCATTACGGTAAAGTGGCAGAACAAGCAATCTATGCCTTACTTCCCCAGG
>JAGTUW010000280.1 GCA_018224345.1 Bacteroidota bacterium | reverse complement strand
CGGGGCCGTGAATCGGCCCCGTTCTTTCTGTCAGAGTACCATCGCGATGCCCAGCCAGGGGAAGACGTTATCGAACAGGTCACCCTTGTCCAGACTGCCACACATGCCGAGATCGATTTGGAGAATGCCGGTCTGAAAGCGTGTGCCTAAAAGGATGGACGAAGAGGCCCCATAGGTCGGAATCCAGTGCTCGCCGAGGAAACGCACATTATCGCTGACCGGAATATCGAGTGCGAGCGTGAGCCAGCCGCTTGATGCCGGTTCTCCGGCAAGGGTTGTATAGGACGCTGTCACCCAGCCATGCCCGGTGTTGATCGTCCCCATGGCAAAGAGTAAGGTGTGATAGGATGGCGTGGAGGGATTCCAGAAGAATAATTGCCCGACCATACCGCCGAACGCTACGGCGGCCTCCTCTGTCTCCCATGGTGTGATTTTCACTCCGAGGTGCGCCAACTGACCTTCGTTCCAGAAGGCAACGTAGCTTCCGGCGAACACTTCGGCCATGTCGGCAATGCCGACCTTGCCGGCGATGTAGGATAATTCATACAATCCGATCTGCACTTCTCCGGCTCGCGGGGCATAGGAGGTCGGGAGCACGAGGAGACCGTTGGCCGGACGTTCCCGGCGTGGGAGCTGTGGCTCCTCCTTCTCTTTCTCCCCGGCCATCACGTCTTCATCTGTTGTGTCAGTGCTTGCTTCATTGTTCCCGGCCGGACGCATACTCTGTACCTGCGCAAGGGGAATCTGCATGCGAATACCTTCCCGCGTTTCGAATTCCAGTGCTTCATCGGATTGTCCGCGAATGAAACCGTAATACACCGAGCCTGATGTCGTTTCGAGTTCGATGATACCTGCGTCCTCCGTGAGCTCCTGTGCGTGCATGGTGCATGCGCAGGACAGACACACGCAAAGAACCACCCACAGGCGTATCAGCGCCAATGTTGTTGCCTTCATGACAATACTCCCTTTGATAATGTGTAAATGATACGGCGACCCGCCCCGGCACATCCCCTCAATATGGACATGTATATCCGTAATGGGTACAACCCAATATATGAGAATCATCCATCGCATGCAAGGCGAATACTGAGATCGTCCGACGCTGTCGTTATCGATGCACATCCCGGGTATCCCGATATGCTGCCCGGTCTGCAGATTGCCGACAAGCTGACACGCAGTGTCATATTCAATCTGGAGAATGCGCAGTTGCGTGCGTTCTACAAGGCGCATCGCTGTTCGATCAACAACGAACGTCCCACCGAGGGCAACGCACAGAGGCGCATTGTTTTCGACGAGCGCGATCCGTCACTGCCGGTGACCGATCTGCACTATGCCGTCTATGAAAGCGGCGGTGGCGTCTATCTGATGCACAGCGATGATGACGGGGTCACCTGGGGACCCGAGGTCCTGCTCTCCGAACGCGGCGCCACCTGCAAGCGTCCCGCTCTCGCGATCCGCGACTTGGGGACCTCCCACGGCATACTCTATGTAACGTATGTCGATGAAGATGCATCCGAGGTCGTGCTCAAGGTCCGTGCGGATTATGGCGATCCGTTCGCATGGACGGAAGTCGACCGCATCGCCGTCACCGACGCAACGCAATGCAACCCCGCGATTGCCGCACAACAAAGCGGGAACGAGGAGGGCGTGTTTCTGGTGTGGGAGGATGTCGGTGTCGTCATCGACCAGGTGCAGACCAATGTCCTCAAGTTCGCCATTTACGAGCAGGGCGCACCGCGCAGCAGCGGTTATTACCAGGGGCTGCAGTATCACGATGCGTTCTACTTTCGCGATGCCGTGCTCGTCGAAGGCCAGTTGACCTGGCAGAACCAGCGACGCGTGCCCCGCTTCCCGAGCGTCACGCTGATGGAACCGTACCCGCGATTTGCCGTGACCTGGCGTGAGGAGCCGGGATTCCTGCTCTATGAGGACATCACCTGGGATCCGTTCATCAGCGGCCCGCTGATGAACATGCATGGCCCGGAAACCATTCCCTCGCCCGGTATCACCGCGCAGGCGGCGGCATCACTCTGCGAATACAATCCGGGAAGCACTATTATGACCGTCGCCTACGAAGCCGACCAGCGGTGGACAAACTGGCCGGTGGGGACCCAGTCGCTTGCCTGGCCACTGCAGCTGGGCATGCGCTCCTTCCATCCGGTTACACTCCCCTACATTGTCTGGCTGCCCCAGCCCGTCGTGAATCCGAATCCCTCACGTGTCTATGTACGCAAGCGCAGCGGCGGTATCGACGCTGCAGGAGCGAGTTGGCATACGGTTGCGCGGGTTCTCAACATCCACCGCCAGGATAACAATATCAGCGCGCCTTCGATCGGCAGCCAGGGAACGAAGCTGCGTGTGGCGGTCAACAACGGGTTCGGCGGAATAGGTGTCGCCGATCTCGACGCGTTCAGTCCCACCATACATTCATCGACCATCAATGATGGCTTCGACCCCAACATGACCGTGCAGGGCACAAAGCTGCACAGCGTGTTTTCCGAGCCGGAAAGCGGTCAGCCCGCACCGGTTCAGCACCGCCTGTCGGCATCGTATCAGGGACTGCGCAAGACCAGCGCGGAGATCACCGCGTTCATGCGCGAGGTGACGGTCAGCGAAGACAGCAGTCTGGCGGTCTACGGCATTTGCATGCCGCATCTGCTGCTGAGTGACTCCTCGCGCCTCGCGATCGACTGGGCGTATGCCTCCTTCGATACCCTGGCCCTCGACAAGGATGCCACACTCGGGGAACTGACACGCACGAGTTCCTTCCAGGTGCCCTCCGGTGCGAGCCTCGAGTACGCGACGGAGCTCTACGGGCGCCATGTCGGCGATTTCGGGACCGGGTTCGATATCCGTATCGATTTCCACGATGCGCAGAATGGCGATCTGCTGCTGCGCGATGCCATCGGGGTGGAAGAACTGCCCGGTGATTCGGCATGGTATGTGATCTACCGCATCGACCTCTCAACGCTGGCGACGCGCGAGGTGTACATGCAACTGACGCTCTCGGAGCGCAGCGACGGGATGGTCGTCGACATCGTCGATATTTTCAATCTGTCCGAACCGCTGGAGAAATCCGGTGCTGTGGATGGGCCCGTCCCGGTGTCCGGCACAGTGCAACTGTATCAGAACTACCCGAACCCCTTCAACCCCACGACCGCACTCAGTTTCCACATCCCTGAGGAGGGGGACGTGAAATTGAGCATTCACGACAATCTCGGCCGTCATGTCACGACTGTCCTGTCGCAACACATGCGTGCAGGAGAACATACGGTGAACTTCGATGCGCGTGATATGAGCAGTGGCGTGTACTACTACCGTCTGCGTGCAAACGGAGAAACACATACCCGCAGCATGACGCTGCTCCGGTAGCCCCCCCCACCCCCGCACCCTCTCCGTCGCGGCCCGGCGGAGAGGGAAGAGGGTGGTGGTGGTGGCACGGTCGCATGCCTGAAAGCAGATACGATTTCTCTTGCATCGTATACAGATTGTATTCATGTTTGTCGAGAGTCTCACAGATTCGTGGAAATCCAGGAGCCCGGAATGAGAGGACAGGAATATATTGTGGGTACATCGCAGAGCGCAGGAGCCGGTTTCGTGGCCGGCTGCGGGGAGTACTTTTCTGCCGGCAGTGTCAGAGATCTGCAGGCCATGGCGGTGCAGGCGATATCCGTCGGGTCGTCCGGCGTAAGGATGCGAGGAAAGTCCGCGACAATCAACAGAGGAGGTCCGATGCACACGTTCATTCCCCGGTTGCTCACTGTCCTGTTGCTGTGCTGTGCGTCCTGCAGCGATCCGGTCGACCCCGGAGAGCCCGAACCTCCTCCGGTGCATGTGCAGCAGGACACGACCGGTCATGACATCGACTGGACCGTCTACACCTTCGGTCCGGGCATTCCCTCGAGCAGTCTGGAAGACATCATTGCCTTTTCCGATACCAATGTCTGGTTTGTCGGCAAGGTGTATTCCGACACACCGGATTCGACCAGCAGGTATGGTGACCCGGACAACCTGTTACGCTGGAACGGCCGGGAATGGAGAAAGGACAGGATCATGGTGGATCAGTGCAGGGGATTCGGATACACCATGTTTGGCCGTCTCTGGTCGATCGCGGGTCCGCCGCATGACATCTGGATGAGTACAAGGGGAGGCGCAGGCGCACGGAGTGACGGTGTGAACTTCACACCGAGCTGTTTCAAGGCGGATTCGACAAGTCGCTACGGCGCACTGAGCTGGGACATCGTGTATATCTCCGACAACAGAGTGTATTTTGCAGGAGGTGTAGCAGACTACAGCGAAATCACGTTGTACAGCAACGGTGGATTCCGTCGCATCGCGTACCTCCCGGGAGTGACCCCGATCCACTCGCTGGCGGCTGATCACTGGGGCAATGTCTGGGCGGCAGGGTATTCCGGGACAACCGGAGAGGGTTGCTTTCTCTGGCGCACCCCCGATGGCGTCG
>JAGTUW010000279.1 GCA_018224345.1 Bacteroidota bacterium | reverse complement strand
GTGATGTCGAAGAGAAGGATGCTCCGTTCGCGCGCGGCAGAAGGCAGCGGAATGGTCGTGGTCCCGGCGGCTGGATTCGGATAGTTCTGTCCGATAAACAGCGAGGAAATTGCCGCATCATACTGTATGGAGCTGATGATTCCGTGAAACCACTGCCGTGTAAGACGCATGATTTCATTGCGTATATCTTCGTCACCGACCTGTTCCAGACCGAAACCGAAATACACCGATTTGAAATCGTTTTTCGCCCCCCTGATGCCGGCAATTCGTGAGTTGTCATCGTCATAGAAGGCGATGGCCACACCACCCGGCGATGTACGGATTTCGTCGGGATAAAAATACGGTGTCCCCTGCGGATTACTTCCATAGACATTGGCGAGTGCGGATTGTTTCAGTCCGCCGAAGAGCGGATCCATTGCGGCGAAGGTGACGGAGGCGTTTTCCGGTCCGCCGTCATCGACATAATTCGAAAAAAGTCCGGTGCGGTACAGTGCGCGGGCGACGGAAGTGCCGTGTCCGTTCGGGTCAAAGACATCCCATCCGACATCCTGGCCGGCGACCATGAGATTGCCCCCTTCGCCGAGGAAGCCTGTCATTGCGCGACTGAAGTCATCCGGAAGCGCCGGAAAAGCCCAGCCCGCATTGTAATACACATGGCGCACGTCGTCGAGCACCCGCGCATCGAAAGCGCGCATAAATGTGCTCAGGGCGGTGGATGCATGTGTATCGCTGCCGGTCAGTGCGATGCCATCGAGATAGGCGTGGGCGAAATCCGCTGCCCGCATATCACCTTCGGCGCCCCAGTTGTTGTCGTTGTTGACGACGAGATCCGTCACACTGGAGATGAGGCCGATGGAAAACCATTGCGGAGTCAGTGCGGGGTCATCGAGAGAGGACATCGTAATGGCTGCTTCGGCAAGACCCGGCATATCGCCCACATTGACAATGACCTCGACCGGGACTTCACCGCCGGCGGCTATGGTCACTTCACTTTCCTCCTCGACGGGAAGGCCGTCGACCAGGAAGGCGGCCTGCCAGTCCGCAGGAAGCAGTGCTGACAGTGACAGACGTACACGCGCGATGTCCTCGCCGAAATTCAGCACACGTCCGGTGAAAGAAGCAGCTTGTGAAGGTGCGCCTTTCAGATATTGCTCGCTGTCGGGTACGAGTTCGATATCCGGAAGCATACGGCTGCCGGCATTGAGCACATCTTTCGACCCGTCGAGCTGGGCGAATACCACGGCGTAAACTTTGCTCGTATCCCATTCCTCCGGCTCGAGGTCGTAGGTCCATGACAATTCTGCTGACTCACCTACAGATGCCGGTGTGAATGCCTCACCCGCAGGCGTATTCAGAAAGCGCCGGAACACATTGGGGAAATCCCGTTCACCGTTCGTCCCCGGTGGCGAGGGATAGTTGATGTCGCTTTCGAGTATCAGGGCACGCACGCGCAGCGCGGCGCTGGGGACGATACCGACACTGGTCAATGTAGCGTGAACGGTCCGTTGCGAGCCGTTCGAACTTTCCGAGACGCGGATACGCAGCGGGGAGGTCTCTCCCGAGACACGATCAAGTGCGGATTGCGTGATACCGCCGGGCAGCCCGCGATACTGATTTCCCTGCATGATCATGGAAGGGACTGCGTTGATATTGTAATAATTGACGCGGTATGCGACATCTTCCTTGTTGTATGCGTTCATGGGGTCCCGTCCCGGCCAGACAGTGTGATACGCGAGATGCAGATAATTACCCTTGTTGTTTTCACGGATGTTCTGGTCGAACAGCGGGTTCTGTGATGCACAGGGGGGGCAGCTCGCGTTGGTGAAATGCTCGAAAAGCACAATTTTTCTCGCCTGGGCGGAGAGATCCGATGTCGGGAAAAACAGGGCCACGATGAGTGGAAGCAGGAGCAAGTGTTTCATATCGTATCCTTTCAATTTCGGTGAACAGGCGCGGATGGCTCAATCCTGGATCGCCGTTGTTTTGTATCCTTCTTTTCTGAGCAGGTTCAGCAGTCCGTGTTCGCCTGCCAGATGTCCCGCACCGACGGCGAAAAATGTGGGCTTCTCGCTGGCGATATCGAGAATGCGCGGAATCCACTTCTGGTTGCGTGTGGTGAGCAGGGCAGTATCGTAGCGGCCGTATTCTATACCAGAATCAAGTGCGAGTTGATGGAGGCCGTTGATATCCTGTTTGATATACAGCTCGGTCAACTCCTGATATGCGCTGCGTGTACTGTCGATATTGCGAACCATGTGCAGCACCATCGCTCCCTGCTCCTCCAGCGGAATCACGGAGAATGCCGCAAGTTGTTCCTCGAGTGTTTCGATGCCGAGAACCTCCTTTTCCTGTTCACGTGCCATGGCCATGAAGATATCCTCATAGGAACGTGGTGTGCATTCAAGCACTTTCCCGATCAACAGACCGATCAACAGCAGAGGGCGGACGTTGTTCATCGGGACGATAGACATGCCGATGGAGTCACGAAACCATTGTTCGAGATAGTTGAAGTCCTCTTCACTGAAAAGGTCATTGATTGTCTTATCCCGTGGCATGAATGAATGATGTCCCATTTCGACAATCAGTCGCGGGTCATCGAGGTCGAGTTCCAGGGCAATACGAGCGGAGCTGCCGACTGCATCGATCATCGCGTCGGTAATCACCATGTCATCAGGACAGATGGCGTGAATGGTGCCATATATATAGGAGGGCGCGCCGAGATCCTTGCCTTCGATTTTCCACAGCAGCGACTGGGCGGGCAGAGCTTCAGGAAGAAATAATGCAAGGAGAAGCGGAATCAGGGTTGAAGCGGGTCGAAGCATACGCTGCGGTTCCAGAAGTGAATATTGACGAGAAGATGATTTCGCGAATCAGTCACTATTATAGAAAATACGAGTCGGAGGAATATGGGGAAAGGAGAAAATGAATCCATGATCAGGTGATACAGGGTTCGTGCGTACTACCGGTGATTTTCGTGTTCATCGAATCTGAAAGACAAATCCGGTGAAACCTTTTTCACGCAGTGTCTTGAGTTTCCAGGCGGCAGCGGCCTTCGTTTCGTAGTCTCCGACGATGATGCGATGGACCAGTGATCCCTTCACGGTAGCCATTTGCACGTAGGCATTATTGACGCCGGCATTGTTGAGGCGGTCCAAAGTATGAATGAGATTTCCCATATGCTCAAAAGAAGCGAGTTGGACGGCGTATCCCGAAAGGCGTGCCCGTGCGATCTCGACCGAATAGAATTCCGTATTCCCTTTGTCTTTTTCACGGTCCGGGCGGTCATCGAGTGCGACAACTTCCAGCTTGACCCGGGCGGTTCCTTTCCCGATCATGCCTATTTTTGCGGCGGCCGCACGCGAGAGGTCGATGATACGACCCTTGACATGTGGTCCGTGATCATTGATACGCACCAGTACACTTTTCTTGTTGGTCAGGTTGGTAACACGGACACGTGCGTTGTGGGGAATGGTCTTGTGCGCCGCGGTCATGGCCCACATGTTGAACAGTTCGCCGCTGGATGTTTTTTTTCCGTGAAATTTGCTGCCGTAGAAGGAAGCGACACCTTCCTCCGTAAACCCGATGCTGATCTGCGCGTTTGAAACCATGGGGACAAGCAACAGCAACAGTACAAACATCAGGGCTGTATTTCGTTGCATCGATGGCATCCGCGGAAGGTTGAGAAAAATGCGGTTGTGGAAGATAGGCAAATGTCGTGAATATTCCTGATATTTAAGCGTTCTGCACATCAATGACACTGAATGAAGATGACGAAGAAACGCAAAGCCACACGCAACAACAACCATACTTCCGGCCGTGGCGGCATGATATTGATTGCCGGTGCAGTGCTATTCGTTCTTGCGGTGCTCTACGCATTGGGTGCCTTCTCCTGGTTGTCGTCCGATGGCGGCATGGAGCGGGGCGGCAACGAAGGCCGAAACCATGACTGGCATGATGTGACCGCCGATGCAGAGGATAAATGGATACAACGCACCTATCTGATCCATGAACAGTTCCGGAAGGTGTACACCGCCGGCTGGGAGGGCGCCAACGGTGCCATCGGTGATGCATTGTTGTTCGCGGTTACACGGGACAGCAGTCTGCTGCGTTTTCACACCGTTGTGCATCCGATGCGGGATCTGTTCAACGGCACCTGGGTCGATGACCGGGCGTGGGCTGCGCTGGCGGAGTTGTACTGGTGGGATGTCACCGGAAGGACACGAATGGATCTGGTTGAAAGCGCGGAAATTCGTTACGTCGAAGCAAAGATGCAGGGACGATTGTCGAAGCACGAAGGATACTGGAGCTGGTATAACTGGCCGCCCGACTCCGATGTGCAGGATCAGATATTTACCAACAGCAACATGAATCAGATGGTAAATGTCGCCTGTCGTCTCTACAAGGCAACCGGCAAGCAGGAATATCTTGAGGATGCGCTCAAAGTCTGGGAAGGTGATGGACAGGTGCCCGGTGTCGAAAAGATGTTGTACCGTGGCGACGGTATCTGGGTCGGAGCCCGTGGCCCTGCCGCCTTCGGCAAGGAACTGCCATGGGAAGGACTTTCGTACTGCAGTATCGGCGCTGCAATGTATCAGGTCACGAAGGATGAGAAATACCGCGATATTGCAGTCGCCACCGCGCGCCGCGTGATGGATCCATCCTACGGCTGGGTGGACCCGGATCATTATTATCAGTTGCGCATGGACGGCAACGGGGCCTTTGTGCATTTCATTCTCGATGCCTATATGCTTGCGCCGGAAGAACTCCCTGACATTCCGATGAAAGTGGAGCGCATGCTCGAACATGTCTGGACCAATCATCATGGAAAGGCAACCGTCACTCTGCATCGCACGAGCGATCATGGTATCCGCAACGGATGGAATCCCAATGGCGGGGAAGATGGCTATGGCGTCAACGAAATCGGTACTGTGCATCCGCAATCCCAGGCCGTACGGGCCTTTGGCACATTTGTTTATGTGCTGGAGAACTATGTAAGGTGAGGCAACACACGATGAATCCGAAGGCAATCATTCATACGGGTACAGGGAACACACTCTGTGCATGGATACTGCCATGGCCTGCGGCAGCTGATGCGTCTGTCCTGTCCGCAGTCGGAGACGCGGGAACAGGGAGGTAGCAGGCAATGGATTTCATTACCCAGGTCACTCTTGGCGGGGCGGTCGGACAGGCGACCATGCACAGGGAGCTCGGTAACAAGGCCGCCCTGTGGGGAATGCTTGCCGGCGCTCTGCCCGACCTCGACATTCTCGCCTACCCGCTCATGGACCCAGTCACCCAGCTCACCTGGCATCGCGGCATATCACACAGTATTCTGCTTACCGTGCTGCTGACGCCGTTGCTCGGCTGGCTTGTCGCACGCGTGCACCAGGGGCGGATTACACTTGAGAAGGCGGCACTGTTTGTCTTTCTGGCAATCGGGACACATATATTGCTCGATTTGTTCACGACATACGGAACGCAGATATACGCACCGTTTTCGGACCATCAGGTGGCCTTCCATACGCTCTTCATCATCGATCCGATGTACACCCTGCCCCTGCTGTTCTTTTTCCTCCTCTCCCTGCTTCCCGGTGAAACGCGCGCGAAACTGTTCCGCAACGCTGCGGGACTGATTCTCTCCTCGGCCTACATCATTGTCGCCTTGTTGTTCAAATTCACGACGCTGACTTCCTTCGAGCGCGAGCTCGAGCGGCAGAACATTCCCGTCCAGCGTATCATCACGACGGCGACGCCGTTCAATACCGTGCTGTGGCGCTGCGTGGCTGAAACGGCGGGAGGGTATTATATCGGGTATCGATCTCTCTTCGATTCGCACCATACGATTCAATTCTGGTACATTCCCCGCAATGAGCAGCTTCTCGCTCCCTTCGAGGGACAACGGGCACTGGAGACCCTCGAGTGGTTTTCTGATGGGTGGTACAGTGCCGAACGGCGCTCGACCGGCATCTACTTTCACGATCTGCGTTTCGGAGAATACGACTATACCGATGCAAAACGGAATTTCGGATTGGAAACACCGCATCACCTGGAATATGTGTTCAGTTTCCGTTTTGTGGAAAGCGGTGTCGCCGACGGCCCGGAACTCTATACCATCGCACAGACGGACTTTCGCCGTACAGGTATCCGGGCAATCCTGGCTGCGTTGTGGCAGCGCCTGAAAGGCATTGACGGGCGTGTGGCTGTTTCGGGAAACGTGTTCAATGCAGCAGGAGAACGAGGTCCGTTTCCTTCCCCGTAAACGGGGTCAGGAGCAGCGACCCGTATGAGTGTACGGATCCGAATCCAGCCTCGAAGGCTGCTTCAATAATGTTCTGCTCGGTAAAGGCGGTGAGCAGGGTGGAGCGCAGTTCATGGGTGAATGCTCCGTTCTCTTCCTGTATGGCAAGAATATTGAAGCGCAGTTGTTGTTCCATGAAATCGTAGAAGCGAACGAGCAGCCTGTCACCGTCGCGCCGTATGTTGACGATACGTTTCCCTTCCCGGATGATGCGTTTGTAATTGAGCAGTTGTATTACGACATGCCCTTCATTCGTGAGCAGTGTGCGCCAGTGTTTCAGGATATCGGTCAGTGCGGTCAGGGACGGCAGATGAGGGAGTGAATTGCCGAGACAGAGCAGGAGGTCTGCCGGTGTTTCACCGATCGGGGTGAGAAAGTCACCATGCAGGAAACGCAATGAGACAGATGCATCCGCGGCATGGCGGCGGGCTTTTTCAAGCATGCCCCCGGAGATGTCGACCGCGGTGACGGCAAGCCCCAGTTGCGCCAGGGCGATGGCATGCACCCCGGTACCGCAACCCATATCCACGACCTGTGTCGCCGGCAGTTGCTCGAGCAGCGTGGTCAGGACGCCCCGTTGCGTTGCGAGCCTGTCCTGGAAACTGGTCATCGCATCGTAATCGTCAGCGAGCGCATCGTAGAATTGTTCCGCTTTCAGCATACGCAAACATAGGCAGAAATGCTGAATGGGAAAAGCGAAAGGTGTTCCCATATTTCCTGATAATCAGCATGAGCGGCACGATGTTTCAAATAACGCGCACATTGCGCATCTTTTCACAGCATAGTTTTTCAACGAAGCGGGTGTTTTATGCGGATTCTCATTATCGAGGATGAGAAAAAAGTTGCACGTTTCATTGTGCAGGGTTTACGGGAGCACGGGTATATCGTGGATGTCCGTCACGACGGCGAAGCCGGGTTACGCCAGGCGCTCGCGGCAGACTATATGCTGATAATTCTTGATGTGATGCTGCCGGGTAAGGACGGATTCAGTGTCCTTGCCGAGTTGCGGGCATCCGCCTGCAACTCCAGGGTGTTGTTGCTTTCCGCATTGTATCAATCGCAACACAAAGTCAAAGGACTCAATCTCGGGGCGGATGATTATCTTGCAAAACCCTTTGATTTTGACGAGCTGATCGCCAGGGTCAACGCCCTGCTTCGACGCGACAATTACGAGGCACGTGAAGTTCTGGAAGCCGGGGATCTCCTGCTGAATTCACGGTCGATGGTCGTCGAGCGTAGTGGTGTGCGTATCGATCTGCTCAACGCTTCCGGACGTCTTGTCAGAACCCTCGTCGATGAAACGAAGGAAGCTGGTCGGCACAGCATCGTTCTGAACGCGGATCAGTTGAACAGTGGTGTGTATTTTTACCGGTTGACCGCTCCTGGTTCCGGTCCATCGCTGACGAAGAAAATGTTGCTCGTAAAATAACAGGACCAACCTCTCCTGCAAAGAAACCGGGGCTCGTTGTCTGAGTCCCGGTTTTTCATTGATTCACGGGTGTTCTCTGTATCCGTACGTGAGCGATGAATGAATGCACAGCCCAACACGGGGAACACCTTGTCTGCTGCCGTGTCCATGGGTATATTTCCGTAATGAAGACGAAAACAACGAATATCGGCCTCCGTCTGTTTCCCATCGCTGCTGTGCTTCTCGGGGCAATGATACTGAGTGCATGCGGGCCGACGGTGCATTACATCCGTCCTCCGCACTGGAAGGACATATTCAAGCGGGATTCGACGATTGCCTCGTACCGCGACGTGTTGCAGGATGTGACCGTGTTCGTCGATCCCGGTCACGGCGGTGATGACCGTGACGGTGTCGGTCCCGCCGGGGACGTGGTCGAAGCCGATGTGAATCTGCGTGTGGCGCTGTCCCTGCGTGATTATCTGAAGAAGGCCGGGGTCAATGTCATGCTTTCCCGTGAGAATGACGTGACCGTGCCGCTCGCGGCCCGTGCGGAGCAGGCGAATGCCAACAAGGCTGAAATATTTGTCTCCATTCATCATAACGCGGCGGGCAATCCGTTTACCAATTACACAGCGACGTTTTACCACGCCCGGCCGGGAATACCGGGGTATGCCCCGTCGAGCCGGGACCTGGCGCGGTATATTCAGCGGGATCTCTCCTATGCGATGGGGAATCCCGGTCCTTTGGCCTCCTTCGATGGCACAATGTCGGATTACCTCGTTTTTCCGGACAAGGGGTTTGCGGTTCTGCGCAATACCAGGATGACAGCGGTACTGGTGGAGTGTGGCTTCTTTACAAGTGAATATGAAGAGCAACGACTCCGTCTGACGGAATTCAATGAAATTCAGGCTTGGGGAATTTTTCTCGGTATAGGGAAATATTTTCAGGCAGGGATCCCGAGGATACGTTATGAGTCACCGTTGGTTTTCAGTGATCCGACGCCGAAAATCGAGTTGACGGTCAGTGATCGTTCCGAGATACTCGATGAGAGCATCAGGGTATACATCAATGGCGAGGAGCAGGGCTTCACCTACAACAGAAAGACCGGCAATATCACCGTCAGTACTTCCCGCGCGTTGTCGCAGGGGTATCATCATCTGACTGCACAGGTGCGCAACAGCAACGGGAATTCCTCCGGTCCGTTCGAACTGCATTTTGCCATCGGCAAACCTCCGGTGATCCTCCGTGCCACAGCCGACCCTCCGGTGCTGCCTCCCGATCGCGGTGTGTACAGCGTCGTCAGTATTCTCGCTCTCGACAGTACCGGCAGTTCGGTGGCGGACGGTCTGCCGATCCGTTTTCGTACTTCCAACGGTGTCGACACGATACTGACCGTCGAGAACGGGATTGCCCGCATCAACGTGTATCCTGATCGTGAACAGCGAATCACCTTCGAGGCCATGAACGGTCCGATCAGAACCGACGGTGTGCTCACTACCTCTCCCGATGCGCAGTACACCCGCGGGCTCGTCATGAGTACCGACGGCAAGGCAGTGCCGAATGCCGAAATTCTCCTTCCCGGTTCATCCCGTGTCTCCACCAGTGAGCGCGGAGAGTACATCATTGCCGGCAGGGATACCGACGGCATGCGTGTGGTGTTTACCGCACCCGGTTACTTCGGTCGCAACGAGGTGCTGACGGATCTGCCCGTACAGGATCCCGTGCTGTTGTCGCCGATTGCGCATGGCGTCCTGATAGGGAAAACCTACATACTCGATCTTGCCGGCGAGGAAGCCGGAGGTGACGGTGTGGACTATCTTGCTCTGCGGAATCTGAGGCAGTTACTGCTGGCCAGCGGAGCGCGTGTGATCAGCACACAGGGAGAAGGAGCGCCCACACTCAAGGAGGCGCTGGCGTTGTATCGCGATGCCCCGGTATTCCAGTTCACCACGGATGCGCGCAGTCGTGAGATCACGCTGCGTGCGAACGGATTGAGCAGCAGTCGTGATTTCGGTGTCCGCATGCAGCGTATTTTCCCGCAATTTACCGGTATCGGATTGCATCGTTTCGTGCTCCGGATTCCCTGGCGCGAGGAATTGAAGAATCATCAACAGATCAGTGTGACCCTGCCGATGCCATCAGGGCGGACCTATGCCCAGCAGGTGACGCCGTTGTTTTCCTGGAACATCGCGTGGGCGGTGTATGCCTCGATACTGGCCGGTGAGAATTTTGGTACCTCCGGTACAAAGCTGGTGGAAGTGACCGTCCATGACGAACAGGGGAACCCTGCACCATACGTGCTCGTCGAGCTCAACCACTCTTTGATCGCGATGACAGACAACGAAGGAATCTGCCGGTTTCCCGGTGTCAGCGTGGATGAAGACGAAGTGCGTGTACTTGATTCCGGACCATATATTATTAAAGGCGTACGCACGGAAATGATGCGTTGATATCTGCGCACGCCGCATTGTTCCACTCCATGCTATCTTCATGCTGAATCATATCTGGCTTGCGCTCATTGTCATCGGCATACTGACCGCGGCAGGACGCGATATCTACGAGGTTTCACACAACAGTTACGGCAACGGGCTTCCCTGGATGTTGCAGATCGAAGTTCCCGAACAGATCGATGTGTACGGCAAAGCCGTGGATGCCCGTCTGCTGCTCTCCGAAAGGCAGTTGCGATTGCATTTTCCCGATGCCGCGATCGATGGTGACGTTGCCGTTCCCGCGCGCGTGACACTGGCGAATGCACGGCGTGGCATGGCCCTCATCGATGTACGTGGGGATGTTCCCGAACGTCTGAAAATCATGGCCGAAGCGCTCGGTTCGGAAGAAACCCTGCCAGCGCGTCTCCGTTACACGACGGGAGGGTGGGAGGCGGAAATCGACGCAGTCTCTTTGATCTATCTGAAGAGAGTGACGAATGCGGCATTCGAGATCGCCGGTATCGCCGTGCAGATCGCCATCGGCTTGATCGGCATCATGGCGCTCTGGCTGGGAGTGATGAAAGTCGCCGAGAAAGCCGGTCTGATTACGCAGCTCGCCCGCCTGGTACGGCCGCTCACCATACGGATTTTCCCCGATATTCCTGCCGATCACCCTGCGGTCGGCTCGATGATCATGAATATCTCGGCAAACATGCTCGGACTGGGCAACGCGGCGACGCCGTTCGGTATCAAGGCGATGGAGGAACTCGACAAACTGAATCCGAAGAAGGGCGTGGCGACAAATTCCATGGTAACCTTTCTGGCGCTGAATACGTCCTGTGTGACGCTGATTCCCGCGACGGCGATTGCGGTGCGTGCTGCCGCGGGATCGTCGGACCCCGCAATTATCATCGGGACATCCTTTCTCGCATCCCTGACCGCGACTATTTTCGCCGTCACTATTTCAAAGCTGCTTGCCAGACTCAAGATGTTCCGTTGGGAACGTTCGGAGGTAGAGTAATGGAAGTGTTCCGCACCATCGTTTCGGTACTTTCCGCCGTTGCCATTCCGGCATTGATGCTGTTCTTTCTCGCCTACGGGGCCTTCCGTAAAGTCAAGGTATATGAAGAAGCTGTAGAAGGAGCCAAGGAAGGGTTCAACATCGCCGTCCGCATCATTCCCTACCTCGTCCTCATGCTGGTTTCCATCGCCGTATTTCGCGCCAGCGGCGCCATGGATGTGTTCATCGCCGTCGTGCGTCCGCTCACCGATCTCGTCGGCATTCCTGCCGAAGCCCTGCCGATGGCGATCATGCGTCCTCTATCCGGCAGTGGTTCGCTCGGTATCATGACGGAGACCATGCAGGCCTACGGCACCGATTCCGTCATCGGCGTGCTGGTCTCCACCTTGTACGGCAGCACCGAAACCACGTTTTACGTGCTCGCCGTGTATTTCGGCGCAGTGGGAATCCGGAATACGCGCCATGCGCTTCCTACCGGATTGCTTGCCGATTTCATCGCCTTTCTCGCCGCCGTATTTTTTGTCGGTGTGATTCTCTGAGCGCATTTCATCCGATTGCGCTCTTCGCACACTCGGCAGCGAAAGCGGGGCCGGGCACCTTCCATCCATGCCGTTCTTGCGCAGAGCGCCGCCGCTTGCTGTACTAACGGAGCGCAGGCCTGATATACAGCCACTCCCATTCAAACGATGTTTCGACCAGTCCGCCACGGACGGGTGCATCGCATTTTTTTTTGGATTGTTTGTCGCGGCTCTTGACTTTCAGTAATACACTCGTTAATATTCTCGTGAACACTCTTTTAAAAGGCGTTTGCAGCATTCAGCATGACAAGTCGCATTCAATATCGTATAATCGGGTATTATTATCCT
>JAGTUW010000278.1 GCA_018224345.1 Bacteroidota bacterium | reverse complement strand
GGAGATACCAAACCGGTCTGAGCTGCAACCGTAAAAAGCGGCTGTGGTGAGCGCCAGAAGAAAAGCGGATCGCAATCCTTCGGTTCCCTTGATGCAACGCATGCGGGATTGTTTCCCGGTCCGTTAAATCAAAATAACATCGCAGTGTACAGGCACTTTCAACGTATTCCTGACGATTATTTCGAAATAATGCTGAATTCCGTGGATTTCGCTGGGTTTTCATACCCGTTATTCCGGAATAACACGGCAGATATTTCGCCATGACCTGTCCGCCATTGCCGGAGAGAGAGCAAAAGACAGATGCCTTCGATGAAGCATTGCAAAGAGCGCATAACGGAGGGCGGACATTCCTGTCCGCCCCCTGGACTTTGGCCTTATGAAGCGTAAAACACTGCACTGGCAAGGCACTTTTCGAATTATTCCGGCTTCGATGCACCATGGTGGTGTATAGCGAAGCCGGAGAAATTCTCCACACCGATGCCCTTCCCCATATTTCGGCCCGCAAGTGCCGAATCAGATCTCCGGTTGATCGTCGGCATTCATTTTTGTCTTTGTCGGGTTGCAGTCTTCTCCACAGAGGCTGTGGGAGATGTTCGAGCGGCTTTTCCACCAGACGTTCGGCCAGCAGCAGAAAGCTGTAGAGCGCGACCTGAAAAGCCGGCACACGTTCGACAATCCGAACATGACCGCGGCCCTTCTTTTGGAATGGCGTCAGAAAATGACAGCAGGGAGGATAGCATTGGACCGCAGGAGTGACGGCCGGTATAAGAAGGGGAGGCGGCGACTGCACGCAGCCAAGGGTACGGAGTTTACCCTATGCAAGTCAAGGGGCTGGCACGGGGCGCGTGTCGATGTGGTCAGCGCATGGCCTCATCAGGGGAAAAGAAAAGCATCATCCTCCTTCGCTCCGCTCGGCGGATACGGCAGTGGACACCCCGCCTTCGCTTCGCTCCTGCGGGGCAGGCAGGGAACACAGAGAACTTTCCTGTCTGTCGGGTGTCCCGGGATGCGAACGGGTCGATGGAGATCGGGACCGTGCATCCACCATGATCCGGGGTGATGGTGAAGGAAGGGCGGTTCACGAACCGCCCCTACACTCTTAACTCTTCACTCCTTAACTCCTCATTCCGCATAAAAATCAATCTGCCTTTCTATCGCTGCCCGGCAGACGGGACAGAAGTCCACCAGACCAAGAGAAAACATTCGACAATCGAGTGACGGACGGTACATCCCTTCGCTGACATACCCGGCGCCTTCAAACGCGCCCACTTTCCCGAGCAGCTCCGGATTGGAAAGAATGTCCTTCCCACGCTGCATGATGGGATCACGTTTTTCATAGTAGTCGTCGGCGAGGCGATCGAGCTGCATCAGCTTGCCACGCAAGCCGTCATATTCCTCCTTGCCCCAGTCGGTCGGAATGTCTGTCCCCGGGGTCACGAGATGGCGCCATTTCACATCGGGCGGATTCATCAGACGGGTAATATTGGGTTCCGAGGGTTCGATCCCTTCGGGGTAGAATTCGTCATATCCCGTTGACGCGCTGTAATACTCGTCTGCGAGTCCAGCAAAGGAATGACCGAATTCATGTACATAGACGTAATCACGCTGCCATTCCTGTCCCGCGTTCTTCTCGTTCACATACGTGGTGGTGTAGAGTTGGTAGATACCGCCACCACCGTAGCGGTCATCGTTGACGAGTATACAGAGAAAATCATAAGGTGCGGTGGCGGCGATGTTCCGCAGAATACGGTTCTCCTCGGTGAGGATGTATCGCGGACTGCCAAATGTATTGTATGTCGAGCCCAGCGTGTTGTTCTTCCAGATATTGCGATCGGGAATGTTGACACCGGACTCCGGTGAAATCACACACATGGCACGAACATTGAAGTCTTTCCGACGTTCCCGGAACGGACTGGTCTCGAACATCACGTCATTGAAATGTTTTGCATCGGCCTTGAATTTGTCCGACTCATCCCGGGCATAGCCGTCACCGAGTATGAGAATATCCACATTCCTGTGCCTGTGTCCGTTGTCCATCAGCGTGACAATTTCAAATCCCGGATGCTGTGCGCCCGTGATTACCACGGTCGGATCTGCAGGGTTAATGACCGTGGAGAACACTTCCCTGAACACCTGTGCCCTGTCACGTCTGTTGATGGTCATCTGCACTTCGCGCCTGGGGAAGGGGAAGCGCACACTTTCATGAAAGGTTTTCCATACGCCGCGTCCCGCTTCCGCTGTGGTCTGCCATTCGTGAAACACATTGTTGAATCCACGGGAATAGAGCAAGATGCCTGTTTTCAGATCGAAGACTCGCAGCATGTATTCGCCGAGATTCAGTGTATCGACCAGATTGACAATGCTTCCGGGCCAGGGTCCCTCCTGGTAGACCTTGTCGAGCGTGAGACGTTCCTCACTTTTGCCGCCGACATGATGATAGTCGACGCGCATGGTTTTGTCGAGAAAATAACTGTTGAAATCCACCTGCGCATCGAGCACGAAGGCGGGGAAAACGAAAAGGAGCAGAAAAAAGCGCGTGCGCATGAACAACCTCGTGATCGTGACAAAGAAGAGAATAACACTGCGACGGTGAGTCCGCACTGCGGCGGTGAGTCCGCACTGCGGCGGTGAGTCCGCACTGCGGCTGGCGAGCGGTGAGAGCCAGCTATTCGATGCCGCTGATTTTCTCCATGAATTGTGACCGGAGATAATGCGCTGGTGAGGATGCCGTGTGGAAACTCAACGAGCCCTTGAAATCGGAAATATCATTGAATCCTTTTTCCGTCATCCATTGCTCGAGCCCGGAGACGAGTTCGCTTAAAGGTGAGAGACCACGTTCATACAGTACGGATGCAAGCTGCACGGCTGATGCACCGGCGAGCAGGAGCTTGATGACGTCCTCTGCGGTTTTTATACCCGTCGTCGCACAGATGTCATAATCGAGATAATGTGACATCAGCGCTGTCCATCGCAGGGGCAGATGCATCTCTTCATTTTTTGAGAGAGTGAAGGTCGTTTTCAGTTTCATATCGTGAATATCGATATCCGGCTGCGTAAAGCGATTGAACAGGACAAGGCCATTGAGGCCCCGGCGACCGAACTCCACGGCCAGATGAGGGAGAGCCGAAAACCAGGGAGCGATTTTCAGTGCGACGGGAATGCTGATCTTCGATTTCACTGTACTGAGTATCCGGAAGTACAACTCTTCGAGTTCGTTGGAATCCATCGTCAGATCCAACGCCGTGGTAAAAACATTGAGCTCCAGCGCGTCCGCCCCTGCGGCCTCCACCTGTCGGGCAAAATCCGGCCACCATTCGGTGGAGACGCAATTGATACTGGCAATCACCGGGATGGTGAGCTGTGCTTTTGCCTCTCTGATCAGATCTGTATAATCCTTTGCCCCATAGAGTAATTCGAGATTCGCGTAATAATAATCGTACGCTTCCGTGTGGTCGATAATCGAATCTCTGATACCATAGTCCTTTTCGGCAAGGACCTCCTCGAAAAGACTTTTCAGAACCACGGCACCTGCACCTGCATCCTCGCAATCGCGTACCTTTTCGATTGAGCGAGTCAGTCCGCTGCTGGCGACAATCAACGGGTTGCGCAGCTGCAGTCCCATATAAGTCGTGGTGGTATTCGGCATAATGT
>JAGTUW010000277.1 GCA_018224345.1 Bacteroidota bacterium | reverse complement strand
GCCCCACTTTTACAATCGCAGATCCATTGTTTCAGGGTTGTTGTTTCTTGCTGCCATATTTGTGCTCTTATTCGTGTTTTAGTGATTTCGTGGTTTTTTCTTTTGCAACTTTCAGACACAAAGACACCAAGCGCACCAAGACACAATGGCCTTTCGAAACGCTTATTATAGAATAAGCAGCGCTCCGAAACCTCTTCGTGCTCTTTATTCGTGATTTAGTGACTTTGTGGTTTTTTCCTAAGTGGTTTTTTCCTGCGGTTCATCCTGAGGCACTCAGAATTCCCTTGCACTTGGTTTGGCTGAACGCTATTTTTTAGTTTATACGTAGAAAAGTGTTGCCGTCACGGCAATGTTTCGCGCTGATTTTCAATTACTATATACAACAAGCTTGGAGGAGCACTATTATGAAGATACGTCACCTGCTGACACTGACGATCGGGCTGTCGCTGTGCGTGACCATACTCCAGGCCAGCCAGGGGGGCCCCGGGGGTGGAGGCGTCTCTATCGGAACATCCGCCATCATGGGCGATATTCAACGACTGGTCGGTGAGGAAGTATGCTTTACGCTTACAGCCAAAGATGAAAACGGAAATGTCATTCGCAGTTGGGATCAGATCGGAAATCCGGTTATACTGACGCTGGTAAACACTGACGCCAACACCGATTCCAGCACACAATCATGGAATGCGGATCCTGACGGGTACAGTTGGGCCCTTCTGACGCACAATGGAGTCGAGCTCACGATCGTTTCCGCAAACGAGTGGTCCATCCCCCACACGGCCTTCGTCGAAGGTGTGGCAGAGGTCTGTCTGGTCTGCACGAAAGCCGATAACGACGTCCACGTGACTGTAACACCGAGTTTTCCGAATCTCAACCAGGTATCACAAAGCATCGACTTCTACGCCGATGAAATCACGAACTACTTCGTGGACATCACATCAGCCTCCTCTCCCGAGGAAGGAGTGTATTTACTGCGTCCGTATGAACTCATTGTCGCACCGCGTGACCGCTATATGAATTTCTCCGACAAACTGATTCGTACGCGGTTCTCAGCACGCTTCCCCGGGGAATTTGAACAGCATCAACCCGGTCTGGCTGATATTTTCAGTGGCGAAGCGTTCATTCAGGGGTTGACGGATTATCTGATCGCTTCCCGTTTCGAACGAGAAAAACCAGCGGAACCGCAGGTACTTATCGCGTATTCATCCGAAGATCAGAGTATAAGCGGACAGACGAACCCCTACGAAGTACTCTCACACGCACCGCATGCCTTCTCCCTTCTCGATCCGCCGGACAATCACGAACTGGACCTCCTGACCTCCGTGACCTTGCAGACCTTCACATGGGAACGTCCATCACCGCCGGATCCGTATTGGGACATTCTGCGCTCACGATTCAAACCGGACAGATTCTCCGATGAAATCCGCTATACCTGGGTGATCGTCGATGGCATCAGCCTGACGAACTCCCGACGCATTGCATCGAATAACAACGGTCTGCTCGCGGAGATAGGCCTGACCCATGGACAACTCTGGGGCATCATGCAGTCGATCACCGGCCAGACATCGACACGCGAATATGATTTCGTCTGGTATGTCGAAGCAACAGATGGACTGTATGTCACGCAAAGCGATCCGACACCCGGACACCGCCTGAAACTCAAGGCGGACTTCATCAGCAGTGTCAAATCGCCGCTTCCGACGAAGGTTTCGCTGGGACAGAATTATCCCAACCCCTTCAATCCTTCGACTACGATCACCTTCTCAACCACGAAACGTGGGCCGGTGTCGCTGAAGGTCTATGACCTGCTCGGCGCCGAGGTGGCAACTGTGCACGACGGCATGATGGATGCAGGGACGCATGACATCGCCTTCGACGCAAGCAACTTCCGCTCCGGTGTGTATATCTACCGTCTCGATGCGGAAGGTATGACGCTCTCGCGCCGCATGGTGCTCATGAAATAAACCGTCAACCGCTACAGGACATGCATCACCACTGACTCATGGTTCTGCTGTCACACTGTTATAAAGAGGGGCATCCACCGCGGATGCCCTTCTCCTTTTCCCGCATCAGTCACCACACTCCTGTCAGGCAAACTCACCCTTCGGACGACCTCATCCATCTGGTGGCCTTTTTCAAAACTGACCGGCAGCTATGCTTTCTTTCGACGGAGGAGCTGATACGCAACGGAGCGGATCCGCAATGGATCCGCTCCGCCGGCATGATCAAAGTCTGTTCGCGGCGCTTTTATACGGCTCCCATGACAGCATTGAATACTGTCGTGACCACAATGTCGTTGACACTGCAGCCGCGGGAAAGATCGTATGCGGGACGCGCGAGTCCCTGCACAATCGGTCCGAGCGCTTCGGCCCCACCGAGCCGTTCGGTGATTTTGTAGGCGATATTCCCTGATTGCAGATCGGGAAAGATAAAGACATTCGCCTGTCCCGCAATTTCGCTGTCCGGGGCTTTCTTTTTCCCGATGGCGGGGATGATAGCGGCGTCGAACTGCATCTCGCCATCGACTTTCAGGTCCGGTCTGCGTTCGCGTACCAGTTTCATTGTTTCGACGATCTTGTCGATCAATTCATGCTTTGCACTGCCCCTGGTAGAAAACGAGAGCATGGCCACCAGTGCTTCCTCATCGGTCAGCGCCCGGTAATTGTCCGCCGTGGAAATGGTGATGTCGGCCAGTTGCGCTGCATCCGGCAACGGCATGACCGCACAGTCGGCAAAGGCCCAGACCTTGTCTGCAAACTTCATGATGAACAGACTCGACACCGTTTTGATGCCTTCCTTGAGTCCGATACAATGCAGTCCGGCTTTGATCACATCCCCGGTGGTGGAAAGCGATCCGGCGACACTGCCGTCGGCCATGCCGGTGCGGACCATGAAATTCCCGAAAAACAGCGGAAGCTGCACGGCATCGGCGGCCTCGGTTTCTGTCATCCCCTTGTGCTTGCGTAAATCATGATAAAGGGCGCCGAATTCATTGGCCATTTCCGTCAGCCGCGTCGGGTCGGCGATATCGATGCCGTCGAGATCGACATCGTTTGCATCCGCCGTCTCGCGGATCACGGGTTCGGACCCGACAAGCGTGATCCTGGCCAGTCCCTCATCGGTGACGATGCGCGCCGCTTTCAAAGCGCGTTCATCGGTGGCGTCGGGATATACAATGTGTTTGTTGAGTTCAACCGCTTTCGCCTTCAGATCGTCGATAAATGTTGCAGGGTTCATAACCGTCCTGATTGAGATGAAAAAAACACGCCGGGGCGTTGTTCAAGATAACAATACCGGCTGTATATGAGAAAACACTGATCCGCTGCGGAAACACTGAACAGCTGCGGTAATACGGGGCAGACCGAAGAAACACGAATCTGCAGAAATGAAACACGAATCTGCAGAAATGAAACACGAATCTGCAGAAGCAAGCCGCGTCAGAGACCGTCTCCGCCTGCGAGCCAGCGGATGATATTGACGAGCAGGGCTGCGTTGCGCTCGCCTTCCTGAGCATTCATACCGATGGGAATCCCCCGATCCGTGCGCTGTGCTGTGAACATGCCCGCTTCGCCGAAGACGACAATGCGCCCTTTTCCATAATGCATCGCCGCACCCTGGCGCCAGCCTTCAATACCGGTGCGTCGTGTATTGTCATGGAATTCCCAGGACACCTCCGGCTCGATTGATATCATCCCCGCACCGAAAACCAGCAGTCCGTCATGCTCTCCTTCAATGGTGAATGCCGATCCGGTGTAAGAGACCACCGAATCCACGCGGTAGCTGTTGACCGGAGTATCAGTGATCCAGTGAGACCGAAGATTGTCATAGCCACGGGTAAACATCAGCCCGCGTCCCTCCCGGCCAGCATAGAATGCAAAGCCGTTGCTGTAATGTATGCCAAAACGCTTTGCCAACACGTCGATCGCTCCGGGAAAGGGCATGTGATCGGTGATGAGAAAGAGCGCCCCCCCCTCGCGTACCCAACGAACAATGGCATCGATTTCCTCGATATCAAAGGCATTGTCAACCGGTAACGACCAGTCATCCACATTGCGTTCTCCCAATGCATTGGCGATGACAAAAATATCCGCCGCATCCAGCGTGGTGTTGCTGCAGGGCTGTATCGCGGGCAGTACCGTACAGTTGTGCGCACGGAGAAATTCCGCAAAAGGCCGATACCGACCCTCCATCGTATGATAATTATTGTGCGCCTCGTCGATGACGACCACAGGCCCGCCTCCCTCCGGAAATACCGGGTCATGAACGGTCGGTACATATCGGTCATCGACATGTTGTGCCGATGCGACGGCAATTGCACAGGTGAAAATCAAAAGAGTATGAACGGCAAGTCTGCATGGTTTCATAGAACGCTTCCTCAAGCTGTTGCGTTGTATTAAGATACGTCCTCCGGCGGTGTCAGGGAAGCACTTTCGCCTTCTCCTTCCCGCCGGGTTTCCTTACATTGCACTGCTATCATAAAAGTGTATTCACATCGGGTACGGAAATATGAATTTTGATCTCAAAAAATTGAATGGCTATGATGGTCCCGAAGGACCTGTCCTTTTCATTATCATGGATGGCTACGGTATCGGACGGGAATACGAAGGGAATGCCGT
>JAGTUW010000276.1 GCA_018224345.1 Bacteroidota bacterium | reverse complement strand
TATGGCCTTCGATGGACCGCAGCTCCCGCTCGACCGGTGTCTCCCATGTGCGTGCGTACAGTGCGCCTTCCTCGTCCGGCAGTATCCAGTAACTGTGCAGACGGCTTGCATTGTAGCGGAAGGCGTGCAGGAGACCGGAGGAATCAATCTGTGCGGTGAATGACTGACCGGGACGACAGGCACGGAAATTGAAATCCACATGTTCGAGATGCTTCCGAATCGTGTCGGCGATGGGGCGCGCAATACCCGCACTCAGCATGGCTGTGATGAACGGCATGTTGGGACGCACCTCGCCATGCAGTTCTATCAAGCCCTCGGCGGCGGGTTCGGTGCACAGTTGTGGTACCCGGGGTGCCTCGGATGGTTCGGCAATCGGCGTCGTCGAATCCTCACGTGGAACAATCGCAAGTGCCGCGACGATTCCGAAGGTGAGTATCGAGATTATGGTGATGACGAACGCTGTATGTTTCCTGGAGATATTTGCCATGGAAAAGTTCATGTGAAAAGATACATTCGCAGTGAAATGCATGTCAAATGTGTTTCTCGTGTCCGCCCGTCGTATTTTATTCCCTTTGTTGTGCAGAAAAGAGGTTGAAATGAGTCCATCGGAAAAAGCGGAAGCGTTGCTCGAAACAATTCTGCTTCGCTGCACCGCTGCAAGGCTGCCAGTCGGAGAGGTGCTTCATCGGCAGTGGAATGTGGAGGCGGCTGTAGGAGAAGGTCCCGCCGCAGTCAAGGTGCTGGTGTATTTCAATGCGAAGGGGACACTGACCCCCAAGATTCAGGGCAAAAAATCGCCACTCCGTGATCTGGTGGAGCTGCAATTGTACGGAGACGAAATTCCCGGTAGTCCTTTTCTCCCGGCCGATGTCTGCAATTGGATTGGCGTGGATGAATCGGGGAAAGGGGATTACTTCGGTCCTCTCGTCGCCGCCGCCGTGGAGGTCTCC
Organism: Bacteroidota bacterium; assembly: GCA_018224345.1. Taxonomy (GTDB): domain Bacteria; phylum Bacteroidota; class Ignavibacteria; order SZUA-365; family SZUA-365; genus SZUA-365. The sequence continues at coordinate 1,662 of JAGTUW010000276.1, read as the reverse complement.
GCCGATTCACTCCTTCAACTGCAAACGTTGATTCTTCGTGACAGCAAGGAACTCGGGGCGGAACGGATCACGCGGGCGGCAAAGGATATCCGGCGTATATGCGAAGGGAAGTTCAGCATCGTCACGGTGTTGCCGGAACGCTACAATACATTCATGGAAGGCACATCATTCGGGAAGAACAGTCAGCGCATACTCGCCTGGATGCATGCGCGGTGCATCGAGGATTTACTCGGGCAGGGGGGAGCGGCCCGGCACGCGGTATGTGACAAATTCGCCAATGATGCAGTGATACGCCGCGCCCTGATGACGCACGGTCGCAGTATCACCGTGCATCAACATGTGCGCGCGGAAGCGGATCCGGCTGTGGCCGCAGCCGCCATTCTCGCCCGGGACGAGTTCACCCGCCGCATTGCCCAGCTCTCGAAACAGGCGGGGTGCCGTCTTCCGCTCGGTGCGTCCGACGAACGCGGAATTTTCCTTGCTGCACGACATATCATGAAGACGGAGGGTATGACGGCGCTGCGCAGTTATGCGAAACTGCATTTCCGGACGACGCAAAAAATGCTGGCGGAGTTGAAGAGGGCAGAAGAATAAAAAAGAGCATCCATTGCCTGATGCTCTTTCCAAGTCGGAACGGCGGGATTTGAACCCGCGACCCCTACCACCCCAAGGTAGTGCGCTACCGGGCTGCGCTACGTTCCGGACCGTCGCCCCGCAGGGCGGACTTTCAATATACGAAGGAGTGACGAGAAAAACACAATGGAACGAGGTGCTGCCGCGAATTATCTGCTGCGTATGCGTTCGCGAATATCCTCAAGAAACTGCTTGATCGTAAGCAGATCCTCCCGGAGCTTCCCCTCGGGTTCGAAGAGCAAAGCGGTCTGCGCGCTATCCTCCGCCTCTTCCTCTTCTTCATGACCGAAATCATGCTCCTGTCCGGGTGTGTAGGTCTTCAGAACCTGTTTGGCGCCTTCGATCGTGTAGCGTTCATCGCGCAGGAGTTTCTTTATGAACAGGATGAGCTGAATGTCCTTGTTCGTGTAGATCCTGTTTCCGGCCCGGTTCTTGGCAGGTTTGAGTTCGTCGAACTCCGACTCCCAGTAGCGGAGGACGTACTGCTCCAGGTTGGTGATCTTGCTCACTTCGCTGATGGAATAATAAAGTTTTTTGATTGCGAAGTCCTTCATGACGCACCGGGCGCTGTGAATTGATAAGAAGAATGTAACCAACTGAAAATGAACATGCAACAGCATGTCGCGTATCGCTGTTTGTGAGGTCACACGCCTAATACAACTCCCAGTCGCATACTTTCTCCTTCAGCCTGATGCGTCACTCGAGATGTGCATGACAGAAGCATCATCAATCCCTTCGCTCACACCGTACGTCCCGATCGCGTTTCTCTCGGCTACGGAGACCGCGGCTGCGCTTGCATGCGATACAAATTCAGGGAAGACACGGGAAGGCCTGGAAAGTCCGGTGAGGATGAGCATGCGTTGCATCCTGCAGAATGGAACGTACGGCATGACTTCATGAACGCCATGTCCTTCGAATCAACGCCGGGTTCTTCGGAATCAACGCCGGGTTCTTCGGAATCAACGCCGGGTTCTTCGGAATCAACGCCGGGTTCTTCGGAATCAACGCCGGGTTCTTCGGAATCAACGC
>JAGTUW010000275.1 GCA_018224345.1 Bacteroidota bacterium | reverse complement strand
TTCGTGTTTTTTGATCGTATTATCCCAGTATTCCTCCACCGCTGCGCAGCCGACGAGACCGTATTGCGTATGGCCGCCCATGGTTTGCGCGTACAGGTAGAGACAGGGTGTGGTGTCCTCTGTGAGGATACCGTCATCGATGAGTTTGATCAAATTCTCCCGGCCCTTCTCGTAAATGATAGGGTCATGGATATCGATCGACATATCGAGATCCACTTCCGGTTTGCCAACGTGCAGGAATGAGAGCGGATTGCCAGCCACTTCCGCACGTGCTTCATCGGAATTCAGTACGTCGTATGGTTTTGCAGCCACCTGGGCCGCAAATTCTGCCTTTGGGCGCCAGGCCCGGAATGGTCGTATGGTAGCCATTTCTTCTCTTGGTTCGTGATGATCAGGACTTGAGTGCTTCGATGACGCGTTCGGCGATTTCCACACCGACGCGTGCCTGCCCCTCAGCGGTTGAAGCGCCGATATGCGGTGTCACCGAAACGCGGGGGTGGTTGATGAGTTCGGACTGTGCGTCAGTGACGGGTTCGTTTTCAAAAACGTCGACCCCGGCGGCGCGGACCTTGCCTGAATTGAGTGCGTCAACCAGATCCGTCTCCACGACGACACCGCCGCGTGCACAGTTTACCAGCAGGACGCCGTCTTTCATTTTGGCGAATTCAGCGGCGGTGATGGTCGGACCATGTTCCTTGATGAATGGAATATGGAGACTGATAACATCGGCCTGGGCCAGGAGTTCATCCTTGCTCACAAGCCGGACATCCATGTCCGTTGTTTTGACGAAGGGGTCGGTGGCGATAACAGTCATTCCGATCCCCAGCGCACGCTTCGCGGTTTCCTGCCCGATATTCCCGAAGCCGATGAGTCCGAGCGTCTTTCCAGTCAATTCCATTCCCTTACTGTAGTCCTTTTTCGGCCATGCTCCCTGCCGCATCTCCACATTACTGATATGGACGAAGCGACAGATGGCAAACATGTGTGCGATGGCGAGTTCCGCGACCGAGATTGAGGAAGCGCCCGGTGTGTTGAGGACAGCGATTCCTTTTTCTTTCGCGTACGCGACATCGATGTTGTCGAGTCCGACCCCGCCGCGCCCGATTACTTTGAGTTGACTTCCGGCATCAATGGCATCCTGGCGGACTTTCGTTGCCGAGCGTACGAGCAACGCATGATAGTTGCCGATTTCCTTGAGAAGCTCTTCCGGAGAGAGCTTTTGTTGCACTACTTCGTGGCCAGCTTCCTGCAGCAGGCGAGCGCCGTTTTCCGAAATACCGTCGGTGATGAGGATTTTCATGACGAACTCCGCGTCTTATGTGTGATATGATCGCAACATGGGGCGTTGACCCAATGTGCCCCGCGGAAAGCGGGAACCGCCCATGCGATTTCCGTTCCGTCTGTCTGACAAAAGTAGCGAAAAGCGTTTGCAGGCACAAACCGGAGTTATGTATGGCGATGTCGGGAAAGATGCGTATGTTTATATCAGAACTGGCGTAATGGCTGGTTCGTCAGTTATTCGATCATTTTTTGGCAGGAGTATTTCATGGCTACGCGCGCACATAATTTCTTTGCCGGACCTGCGGTTTTGCCGTTGTCCGTCGTTGAAGCCGCAAGAGACGCTGCATACGATTTTGCCGGTCTTGGAATGTCCATCATGGAGATCAGTCACCGCTCGAAGGAATTCGATGCCGTCGTTCAGAAAGCGCAGGCGGATGTCCTTGAACTGATGGGGTTGTCCGCAGAGGATTACGCGGTCCTGTTCCTCGGTGGGGGTGCAAGCACGCAATTTGCAATGCTGCCGATGAATTTTCTACATCGCAAGGCCGAGTATATCAATACCGGCGAATGGGCTACGAAAGCGATAAAGGAAGCGAAGATGATGGGAGAGACCGTCGTAGTTGCTTCTTCGGAAGATGCGAATTTCAATTACATCCCCGGGAATCTGGTGTTCTCCGGTGACGCGGATTACGTGCATTTCACTTCAAACAATACGATTTATGGAACCGAGTTCAAGGGGACACCGGATACCGGAGACGTGCCACTGGTCTGCGATATGTCATCGGATATTTTCAGTCGTGAGCTGGATTTCTCACGCTACAGTATGATATATGCCGGCGCTCAGAAAAATCTGGGCCCAGCCGGTGTGACGCTGGTCGTGGTGAAAAAATCCTGGATCGAGGAAAAGGCAAAAACCGATATCCCCACGATGCTCAAGTACAAGACGCATGTGGCAAAGGAATCGATGTTCAACACGCCTCCTGTCTTCCCGATTTTTGTGGTAGGTAAAACGCTTGAATGGATCAAGAGCGAAGGCGGGCTTGCCGTCATGCAGGAACGCAATGAGAAAAAGGCCGCGTTGCTCTATGACATGTTTGACAACCTGAGTGACTTTTATAAAGGAGCTGTTGCGAAGAAGGAGGACCGTTCGTTGATGAACGTGACCTTCCGTTTACCGAGCGAGGAACTGGAGGCCAAATTTATCGCCGAAGCGAAAACCTTGAATATGTATGGACTCAAGGGACATCGCTCGGTCGGTGGTTGCCGCGCCTCGATCTACAACGCATGTCCGGTCGAGAGTGTCGAAGCGCTCGCGAAATTCATGGAAACGTTCTACGCTGCGCACAAATAAATCGTTTTTGTTGATCGACACGTACACCGCCCTTCGCTTCGCCTGAAGGGCGGTGTTGTTTTTTGTATGGCAAGAAACTCATCGCTATGCGTTCCGGACAGGGCTGTCCAAAGCGATCGGGTAACGTGCCCGCATACTTCTATGCGACGCGATTGGCCGGGGTGCGTCCTTCAAGCGCATCAAGGAGTTGTACTGCTGCCATCTCCGCCATACGATCGCGTGTGGCGATGGAGGCGCTCCCGATATGCGGGAGGAGGACGGTATTGGGCAATGCCATCAGCTCTGTCGGGATATCCGGTTCGTGTTCATACACGTCGAAGCCTGCGGCGAATATGCGTTTTTCACGCAGCGCGGTGATCAACGCCTGCTCATCGACCACCGGCCCGCGAGCGGTGTTGACGAACACGGCCGTGGGTTTCATCAATGCAAGCGCTCGCGCATCGATCAGATGATGGGTTTCCGGTGTCAGAGGTACATGCAACGAGACGAAATCGCTGTTCCGCAGTACCGTATCGAGAGAAGCGTAGACGGCATTGAAACGGCCCTCGAAATCCGTATTTCGTGTGCGGTTATGGTAAAGGATACGCATGTCGAAGCCATCGTGTGCTTTTTTTGCCAGAGCGCTCCCGATACGTCCTGCACCGATAATGCCGAGTGTTCGTCCCACAAGATCCTGCCCCAAAAAGAGTTTCGGACCCCACCCGTCGAAACGACCCTGTCGCAACCAGGCATCGCTCTCGACGATGCGGCGTGCGCAGGCAATCAGCAGTGCAAAAGCGATATCGGCGGTGGCATCGGTGAGTACACCCGGGGTATTCGTGACGATGATGTTGCGTTTCTTTGCCGCATCGATGTCAATATTGTTATACCCCACGGCATAAGTGGAGATGCAACGCAGTTTTTCTCCTGCGGCGATCACTTCTGCATCCACCGGGTCGGTCAGAAGACAGAGCAGGCCATCGGCAGGGCGGATGGACTCGATAAGCTTGTGTTTACTGATTTGACGATCCTCATCGTAGACATGAACATCATGCTTTTTTTCGAGCAATCGGAGTCCGGCTTCGGGAATGGCGCGGGTGACGAATATTCGGGACATGGGCGTCTGCTTTCAGTGTTGAACGGTACTTCGACTGAATCTACGGCATGAAATGTTCTGTGACAAGTACGCAGTTCTGCACGCCATTTACAGACTGCAAACGGAAAGGATAATCCCCTTCAACCGTGAAGGAAGTAAGCGGAGAAGGACAAAAAAAAAGCCCGTGGCATAACCACGGGCTGGAGAGACTCGGTGAAGAAGGTTACTTCATCACTGTCATTTTTTTCTGTGCGATCTGACCATCGACATTCACCTGGTAGATATAGGTGCCGGAGGGCAGGTCTTCCGCGCTCATCTGTACCTGATGTGCGCCCGCTTCCTTGGACTCATCGACCAGGGTACCTACATGTTCACCAAGGGCGTTGAAGACCTTGAGGCTGACGTGACCCGGCTGCGTGAGCTGGTAGCTGATGGTTGTCGAGGGATTGAACGGATTCGGATAGTTCTGATACAGCGTGATTGCTGTCGGCACTGCGTCGAAGAATACATCCACGATCGGGGAGTAGGTGAAAGAACCGTCGGTATCGACCTGGCGGAGGCGGTATTTCACATTACCCATGTTGCGATGGGTCTCGGTGACAGCGTCGTTGTATCCATAAACCTTCGCTTCCGTGGTAGTACCGCGTCCTTCGACAAAGCCGATATGTTCCCAACTGCTTCCTCCATTGAAGCTGCGCTCAATTTCGAAGCCATGGTTGTTCGTCTCCATGGTCACCTTCCAGGTGAGATCGATCATCTCACCGTTGACAACTGCATTGAGCGTCGTCAGTTCGACGGGGAAGGTCGCACGTGAGCGGAACGCCGCGATTCCATTGTTGGACATCAGCACATAGAGAATGATGTGCAGGCCGGGGGCGTCGGGATCCTCTTGCGGCGTGTAGAATTGCAGTTTGAAATCGACGTCCGCAATATAATTTTGCTCACCGGAGTTATTGTTGAGGGTTTTATTGCCCAACTGCGGAGTTGGATTGAAGACGGTGAAGTCACTACCGGCTGTCGTGACATCAATAACGCGCGCGGTTGTGTTGTTGTTCGGAATAGTGGGATCGAGGCCGCCGGTCGGGCGACCATCAGCGAGGATGAGGAATTTACGTCCGTATTCCGGTAGAGTGAAGAACTGAATCGGGCCGGACGCACCGGTAATCGACGTTGAAAGTGAACGGTTACCGGTCGCTGTCTGATTGAAATTCTGCGGCCATGGGTCGGTTGCATCCTGCACCTGTAGTCCGCCGGTGAGGACACGTGGATTGGAGTCCATCCACACATCCTGCGTCATCTGCGTACTGGTTGCTGCGACACCGTGCGCTGCGAGGCCGGAGTTTGAGTTGATAAGGCGGATTGCGAGGCGGTAATCAAGCTTGCCGCCGCCGGGGACGTCACGATTCGGTCGCTGGTTCACCTCGCGCCTGTCTGCGAGAATCACGTTGACCTGACGATTCCATTCCGGTTGTGTCGGCCAGGAACCACCGGAGACATAGATGCGCACGCTGTCGACCAGTTCCGGTGGATCATTGTTGGGTGGCTCATACCACGCACGTTTCCCGATGACATCGAAAGCATCTCCCCAGCGTGTGTATGTCATTTCACTGCTGTTGATATTCCCGACACCTGTGGCGGAGCCGTTGAGCGTGGCATAGGCGAGGACAGGAGTCGCCGTGGGATTCTCCCAGCGCCAGACACGAAAAGGACCCTGGCCGAGATAGACAGGGTCACACTGTCCGCTCGGAAGCAAAATACAGATGCCCCAAATCGGATTGACGAGATTGCCCACGAAAATGCGGCCCTCATCATCCATATCGATTTTATAGATACTGTAGGTGTTCTGAGAGTATCCACGGTTGAGCGTTGTCGGTGTAATCGTATCGATCGGTACGGGAAGCTCACCGCCGAAACCTCTGTTAATAGCATCAGCGGAACGTCCCATGTTCAGCGCAGGCTGCCCATTCGCGGCGTTCCAGGCATAGATACGCGGTGTCTGCCAGAACGTTGATCCGAAGACCGTCGTATTGGGATTGACAATGTAGACCACGTCGCGCCACTTGTCATAGGCCAGACCGGTGAAGGATCTCGCCGGTGTCATCCATGCGTTGGGGTGATTGGGATTTGTCGGGGGAGGTGGAACGTTACGCCACAGCTCTTCCCATTCAATGTTACCCTGCGCATGTACTTGCGATGGCAACAATGCCATGAGCAGAAGCAGCATGCAACCTGCAGAAAGTAGAATTTTTCTCATGGACAGCTCTCCATTTCTTGTGAGATATTATGATGTTGCAAATCACTTTTTGATTAGAATCTGCGGTCTGGTCACCGTAATTCACCTTATTGTAAAAACATACCGAAATCAGCAAGATGAGTCAAGGGCTATAATTGCCTTCTGCCAATATCAATGTAGCTAAGGACTGGGTACCTGTAGGAAGAGACACGACCCGGTGCGGATTTGTTACAGCATGCGCGTAAAAAAGATTACGTATTATTCCACGACCAATCCGCGCATATCCATACCGGTCGGAGTCAGCAGGGTGATCGCATACATCCCGCGGGAGAGAGACGACGCGTCGAAGCGAATCGGCTGTGTGCCTGTCGGGAGCTCTCCGTCATGCAGAATTGCGATCCGGCGTCCGAGCAGGTCACTGAGAGTGATGCGTGCGTGCATGCTCCGTCCTGCAGTAACGGGAATAACGATCTCGCCGTCACGTGCGGATACGTAGGGATTGGGGTAGACTGCACCAAGACTACTGCGCAGAGGCAGTGCGGCGGATATCTCATCAACATCGAGAGTGCGATAGGATACGCGTTTCAGTACAATATTTTTCGGGTCAAGTACAATGCTTCGTACCTCGGATACGGAAATGTCGGGAAAGGTGAATTCCTGGAGAATCTCCGCTTTCGTTTCAATACGCTTCCAGAGGGTGTCGCCATCGACGCGTATGATGATAAGGTCCATCGGCATGATAAACAAAGGATACTTTTCCTGATCCTGTGTCTGCTCCAGACGTACGCGCAGAGGTGCCTCATCCTCATCGAGCACGCGATAGAGGGTGTATTCCGGCCAACCGGCCGCAAATACCCATTGATCGAAAAACCAGTTCAGAGGCTGCGCGTAATACTCCTCCATCGTACGCTGGAGGTCGAACGAGCTTGCATTGCCGTATGCATTCGTCTGGCCGTATGCGCGAAGTCCTTCGAAAAATGTTTCGTCACCCATGACGTCACGCAGCATGGCCATGACCACTCCGCCCTTTTTGTAGATCGTTAATGGGTAGTTTGAAGATGGCGGATTGCGCGGGAAATCGAAAAGGGGGAACACCCCTTCGTTGCGTGCAACGGAAATTCTGTAGGTCTGCGAAGTACGGCGCACTGCCTCCACGTAGGCCTCCGGCCCTCCGAGATATTCTTCGTAGAGCATTTCACTGAAGACGGCGAAGCCCTCGTTGAGCCATGCATCACGGAAATCCGTACAGGTCACCCAATCACCCCACCACATATGCGACAGTTCGTGAGCGGCCGTCATGCCGGCTTCGGAGAGATCATTAAACAGTTGTTCTGCATAACTGATCATTGTCTGATGCTCCATCGATCCGATGGGGGTGATGCAGAACCCGATTTTGTGGAATGGGTAAGGACCGAAGTACAATGTAAATGCCTCCATCATTTCCGGCACGGTGGAAAAGTAGGATAGCGCTCGGAGAGAGTCGCTGCGTGGAACGAAGTATTGCATCGGAATACCATTCCATTCGTCCTCGACAATCGCGTAATCCGCGATGGCATAGGTAAACAGATAGGTCGCTGTGGGATGCGACTCGACCCAGCGCCAGCTGGCGAGTCCATCGGCGCTGCTGCGCCCGGCGAGCAGACCGGTTCCTGCGACAGTGAGTCCCTCGGGTACGACGAAGGAAATGTCAAACGTCGCCTTGTCCGAAGGAATGTCGTTCGACGGTAACCAACGGCGCATCATCGATACTGCGGGATCAGTGAATCCAACGCCCATGAAGTAGGTGTAGTCGCCCCAGTGACAACCACCCCAAGGATAGAGACCACCTTCATTGACTGGATACCCATGATATTGTATCCGGATATCCAGTGTATCTCCCGGCGGCAGTTGCTGTTGAAGGTCGATAACCAGAAGGGAATTGTTGTAATGGAATGCTGCCGTACTGTCGTTTATCGTTACAGATGCAATGGTCATGTCAAGAAGATCCAGCGGGATGCCCGAAATCGGTCCACGTGCGGCATTGCGCACAGTCAGTGTCGCGTCACCGCCGATCGAGCGACCGGAGATGTCGAAATGAATTTCGGCACGGTAATGCACGACATCGATAAGTGCTGATTCCGCGAGCAATGGTGTGACCAACACCCATGGTGCAAGCAGGAGGGCGGTAAGCAGGGAGGAATGAAATCGCATATAAGAACCTCCGGGAATCAGGGATAACAACGTTTTATCCGAGTTCGGATATCGACGACGTCGCAAGTACGATGAAGATAATCCCCCGCTGCCTGGATGGATTGATGTAAGAACATAGTAAGCTTACGGTCTTCCGTGCAACAGGAATGATGTATAATACTCAATCCATCATTGAAGCGGAAATGCAACAGGGGCCGCTGGCAGCGATGCTCGCCACTGTTGACAACCTCCTTGCCGGAAAAGGTTGAGCGTGATAGTATTCACCTCCCGGAGGATTTCCCCAGAAGATTTTTCAACGCTCTTACTTCGTTTTCGTCCAGATAGCGCCATGCACCGCGACGAAGGCCCGTAATCCCGAGTCCCGCGTAGCTGATGCGGTCAAGTTTTCGTACGTCATAGCCGAGGGATTCAAACATGCGACGCACCTGGCGATTTCGCCCTTCGTGTATCGTCAGACCGACAACGGTGTTTTGCGGACTGTCGAGAATGTCAGCATCACAAGGGGAAGTCATGCCATCCTCGAGCTGTACACCCCTGCGCAGGGCGGCGACATCCTGGGATCGTATTTTTCTTTCAAGCTCGACGATATAGGATTTGGCGGCATTGAAGCGTGGATGCATGAGTTTGTTGGCGAGATCGCCGTCATTCGTCAGCAGGAGCGCACCTGTGGTGTTCCGATCCAATCTTCCGACGGGATAGACATGATGTTCACCCGGAACAAGATCCATGACTGTTCGTCGTCCACGTTCATCCGATGTCGTGGTAATACAGTCTTTGGGTTTATTGAGCAGAATGTAGTAGAGCTGGGATTGGATGTAGACTGGTGTTCCGCGTACACTGACTTCGTCTCTGGACGGATGAACTCTGCTGCCGAGCTCAGTGACGACTTTTCCGTTTACACGCACAAGTCCGTCACGGATGAGCTCATCCGATTTTCTGCGTGAGGCGACACCAGCTTCGGACAGAAATTTGTTGAGACGCAGTTCCTCCTCGATGGGGCGGACTGCGACCGTACCGCGACGTGGTCTATGCTTCCCCGCATCCTTCTGCAAGCGCGCATGCGCTTGTCGTCCTCGCGGCTGGCCTCCACCACTGTGCTTCTGTCCCTCGTCTTTTCGCCCGGGATCGGAAGATCTTTCCTTTACTCCGCCCTGTTTCCCGCTG
>JAGTUW010000274.1 GCA_018224345.1 Bacteroidota bacterium | reverse complement strand
GAGAGAGGTCCCTGCTTTTGCGCCGCTACCGGAGCAGGATTGACAGGAGATATGTCGCTTGACCTTGACTGTTTTCTCCACACCGGTGGCGATTTCCTCCAACGAAAGCGGGAGCTGGATTTTCAGATCAGTCCCGGGCGTGCCGGGGTGTCCCCGACGCGATCGTCCCCGCCCACCGCCTCCGAACATTTCCTCGAAAATACTTCCTCCGAATCCACCACCAAAAATATCACCGAAGTGGCTGAAGATATCATTGATGTCATTGAACCCCTGACCACCTGATCCACGCAAACCCTCATGCCCGAACTGATTATACCGTTGCCGTTTATCGGCGTTGCTGAGCACCTCGTACGCCTCTGCGGCTTCCTTGAATTTATCTTCTGCCTCCCTGCTGCCCGGGTTGCGGTCAGGGTGATATTGCATCGCAAGTTTGCGGTATGCGCTCTTGATTTCATCGCCACCAGCTTCGCGCGTGACACCAAGGACTTCATAATAATCGCGTTTCATGCATCTCCTTTCGTGCTGTCGTCATCTGTTTCGCGGGCCACTGTGACTTTTGCGTGACGAATGACTTTGTCGTGCAACATGTATCCCTTCTCAGCGACGTGGAGAACTGTACCCGCAGGAGCATCTTCGGATGGGACCTGTAGCAAGGCGTCGTGGAAGTCCACGTCGAATGGCTTGCCCACAGCATCGATCGGACGCAGCCCACGGTTCTCAAGTACGCGAAGCAGCTTGCCGTAAATCAGTTCCAGGCCCTGGTAGAGGGCGTTGAAGTCTTGATGTTCCTTGCTTATGGAGAGCGAACGTTCGAAGTCATCAATAACAGGGAGGAGGTCGAGGAGAATGCCTTCCGCACCATACTTCATGAGCAGGTCCTTTTCATCCCTTGTCCGTCGTTTATAGTTCTCGAACTCTGCGATCTTGCGCAACAGTTGGTCCTTCAACTGTGCAGTATCTTCTTGTTTCTCCGAGTTGCTTTCAGCCTTTTTCTCGGCAATGCGCCCTTCCGTTTCCATCGTCACCGGAGGATTGTCGTCATGGGATGTGGGGTCGTCCGGACGAACGTCGTTGCTATTGTGTTCAGACATGGTATTCCTGTATTTCTCTGCGATTCTCTTTTTCTTTCTGATCAGGTGGACATCAATTTCGCAAGATACTCGACGATGGAGATCATGCGCGGGTAATTCATGCGTTTTGGCCCGATAATGCTTACGGCGCCACTCAGTTGTCCGAATCGGTAAGGTGCGGCGACGATGCTGTAATCATTAAGTGTATGGTCTTCTATTTCACGACCGATACGTATGGTCACTGATTCTCCGCCGCTCACCGTATCGAGCAAGTGAACGATGACATGTTGATTTTCCACCAGTTCGATCAATCCGCGCATTTTTTGTGGATCGACGAATTCGGGTTGCTGCGTCATTGTGATCATGCCGTCGATACACACGGCATCACTTTCGAGTCGTTCTGCAAACAGGCGGTCGGAAGAATCGATGAACAGACGGATAATTCCGCCTTTGTCATCTACGGAATCGCGCATACGATCGACGAATGTTTCCCGAATTTCCTGCAGCGTCAGACCTGAGAGACGTTCATTGAGCATTGCCGCAACGTAATCGAGTTTATCACGGTCGATTTCCGAATGTACATGCAGAATGATTGATTTGACGATACCGGAACGGATCGAAAGGATGACCATGACTTTGTCCGATGCGACCTGGACAAGTTCGAGTCGATGCAATACGCCGTTCCCCAGAGTGGGGGCGGCAATGATAGCAAGTTGTTGGGAAATTCTGCTGAGGATTTGCGAACTGTTACGCAGGAGATCGTGAATGGCGGCCGGGGCATCACTTTCGAACCGTGATTCGAGAAAAATGCGTTCCTGCTCATTGAGTTCGTTCTGTTGCATCATGGAATTGACGTAGTACCGATAGCCGAGATCCGTGGGTATGCGTCCTGCCGAAGTATGTGGATGACCGATCAGACCGCGGTCTTCGAGATCGGACATGACATTCCGGATGGATGCTGGCGACAGATTCAGGTCAGTGCTTTTGGATAGCGTGCGCGAACCGATCGGTGCGGCGGTGATGACGTACTGCTCAATAATGGACAGCAACACTTGTCGCTCACGTTCCGAGAGGTCTTTTACATCAACTGTATGTTGTTTTCTATCTTCCATAAACCATTGGCGACGTTTTGTGTCAACGTCACACTATCCCGATAACATACGACCCGCGGAGCTTCAATGCAAGGTAGCACTCAGTGCACCGGAGTGCTAAGCCCTTGCACCGCATGTAGTTAGTGGGTAAAATAAATACCCGTGATTCTCGCGACGTATGTGAATCACGGGCAATGGGTTCGGGAATATCACTGCGGGATATTCTTTTCCCGGTATTGCCGGACGATGGTTCGAATGTGCCTGTGCGTCCGTATTGAGGTAATGGTATGTGTTCAACGATGAACGGCGAGGTCATTCCGCCGTGAATTCCAGCGTATGTTCCACATTATTGTTAACCAGGAGATCGACGGAATAGGAGCCAACGGGAATTCCTTCAGGCAGATTGAGAGAAAACCCGATCCATCCTTCTTCGTCGAACGCTATGTCCGCGGAAGTGATTTCAACGCGGTCTCCGTCATCGAGATGCTGATACCAGACAGCGCTGAACAACGTTTCCCGGTCCTGCCCTGAAACATAGATCGGCGCATACACGTTGGCGATACCAGCAGGAATGGTATTCCCTGATTCTACCGGGAAGTATGCATCGCTGAGTGTGCGTGCGATGACTGCTTCTTTTATGATTCCCTCGGCGAATGAAGGTTCAATTGTGAAGGGGACTGTCTGGCTATATTCCCCGTTGATGGAAAGATCCACGCCGTAGTCTGCATAGGGGAGGCTGCTTTGTGTCAATGTCAGGGTGAAGTCGATCCAGCCGCTTTCATCCAGCGTGATTTCCGTGGTGTCTATGATCTCCCGGGTCCCATCAATTTCAGCGAACCACACGGCCTTGACTTTTGTGTCACTGGGCGTGTTTGCCATAAGCACCGCGCAATGCAGGGTAGCATCGGAGCCATGGAAGCGCGTCGTTTCCGTGATCGGTTCCTTTGTTCCCGGATCGACCTCGTAAGCCATCGTTGCCCGCTTGATGTTGGCGGTTGAAAAATCGCAGGCATTGCTGCCGAGCAGCAAAGCCAGCATTGCAATAACCGGAAGTATGTAACGATTCATCATGATCCTCCTGCTGTTGTGACATGAGTTGATGTATGGAATGCAGACATCGTACCCGATTGTTATATCCTTGTATGGAGCACAAATTCTTCAAGAATCCGCAGACCTTCCCGGTGTCCGGGAAAGACGAGCCGACGCCACGCACCATCATAACGGAGCCATGACAGTGCGGTATGTTCCGGGGAGAGACAAACGGCTGAAGCGTGTGGCACTTCTGCCGCGAATACCGGCACATGATGGATGGAATCGTCTGACTCAAGGTAAAAAGAAGCGATGTATGGAACAACAGTAAGTTCGGTCAGCTGCATTCCGGTTTCTTCGAGTACTTCGCGCCGTGCAGCTTCCACCGCGGTTTCTCCGGTTTCAATCGACCCGGTCACCATCTGCCAGAGTCCCGGGTACAGTGATTCATCCGGGGATCGTTGCAGGAGAAGATATTCGATTCTTTTCGAGGGATTGACGCGAAACACATGAACCTGGACCATGTCGGAAACTATGTTGCTCATTGATATTCTGGCTCTTGTTGATGTTCAGCATACGGTATATGCGGCCATGCGGTGATTGCAATCTTTACAGTACGTGTATGTGCGCAGCTTGCGTTGACTCGTAACCTTCTTCGCGATGAGGCCATTGGTGCTTCGGAGAATCGGTAGTATTGTCGGATGTGCCGACATAATGGCAGTCGTGTTGGCCGGTATTACTGACATCAGTTGTCAGGTTCGGGTTATAGCGGTGAAGTTGGGAATATGGCACAAAAATTGCACTCTTGTATCAGGTTCAAGGGATAACGACATTACAGGGTGCCGAAGTCCGCACCTCATTGAAGACAACGATAAGGAAGCAAGGTATGTCGGATCAGCAGAAAAAAGCAATGACAAATCGTACGATCGGTGAGCTTAGTGAAGAGGACCCCTCTCTTGTAACGGAGTCCGGGACACAGGATGAAACACCGGAACCGGGACAGAAAGAGGTTCTTTCGTTGCTGCCTCTTCGTAATATCGTATTTTTTCCCGGACAGATCATGCCTTTATTTGTCGGCCGTCCGAGTTCCGTGCGACTTGTGGAGGAGGCGCATCAGGCGCAGCAGTCGGTATTGGTGCTTACGCAGCGCGATTCATCGGTTGACGTACCGCACAGTTCGGATTTGTATGATGTAGGGACGGTTGTTCGTATAGTGAAGATTTACACGATGCCTGACGGCAGTAAAAGTGTTGTCGTGCAGGGGATTCATCTGGCGCGTTTTATCGGCATGGTCACCGAGGAGCCGTATCTCAAGGCTGAGATTGAAGTATTGCCGGAGTTGGAGGTCAATCAGGAAGATGTCGAGATTACGGCTCTGGTGGCGAATGTACGGAGTCAGCTCAAGATACTGGAAGGCATGTTACCGGATTTCAATCCCGAGCAGTTAAATCTCATCATGAATACACAGGAGATCGGAAGTTTCGCACATCTCGTTGCCGCTCTGCTCAACATCCCGGTTCCGGAGAAGCAGGAGCTGCTTGAGACGACGAGGATACAGGAATTGCTTAACACGCTTATCGTGGCATTGAGCAAGATGATACAGCGTCAGGAGCTGAGTCAGAAAATCCAGGCCGACGTGCAGGAATCCGTCAACAAGGCGCAGCGCGAATTTTTTCTGCGCGAGCAGCTTCGGGCGATCAAGAAGGAACTGGGCGAGGAGAACGAGCAGCTCGAAATCGACGAAATGCGTCGGAAGCTCACCGAGATTTCGATGCCGGACGATATTCGTGCCGTCGTGGAAAAGGAACTCAACCGTCTCAGTGTGATGAGTCCGGCCGCAGCGGAGTATTCCGTTACACGAAACTATGTCGATTGGCTGCTTGATATGCCGTGGATGGTTTCCACAGAGGACAATCTTGACATCAAACATGTACGTGAACGGTTGGATGATGACCATTACGGTCTGGAATCTGTCAAGAAACGTGTCCTCGAATATCTCGCTGTTCGCAAACTGAAGAACGATATGCGTGGTCCCATTCTGTGTTTCGTCGGTCCGCCGGGTGTGGGAAAGACTTCACTCGGCCGCTCGATCGCGGAAGCGATGGGACGGAAATACGTGCGTTTCTCGCTTGGTGGTGTACGTGACGAGGCGGAAATTCGCGGGCATCGTCGGACATACATCGGTGCGTTGCCCGGACGGATTATACAGAACATCAAGAAGGCCGGGTCGAATAATCCGGTTCTTGTCCTTGACGAGATCGATAAGGTGGGGATGGATTTTCGGGGAGACCCCACCTCGGCACTGCTCGAAGTGCTTGATCCGGAGCAGAACGTCAATTTCAGCGATCATTATCTTGAGGTTGCGTTCGATCTTTCGCGTGTGCTGTTCATTGCCACGGCCAATACCATCGACACGATTCAGCCCGCACTGCGCGACCGTATGGAGATTATCGAGATCCCCAGTTATATTCTTGAGGAAAAAGTCCATATAGCACGTCGTCATCTCCTGCCCAAGCAGTTGCAGGAGCACGGATTGACGGATACGCAGCTCCAGTTCGCTGATGGAGCGATCGAGGACATGATTCACAGATACACGCGTGAGGCCGGTGTTCGTAACCTCGAGCGCAAGCTGGCGGATGTATGCCGTGGCGCCGCGCGTCAGATCGCCGAAGGTGATTGTGAGACGGTGGAGGTCGGCGGCGAGGATTTGAGCGAGTACATCACATCGAGAAAGTTCTTTCCCGATGTTGCCGAACGGATCACGCGTCCGGGAATCGCGACGGGGTTGGCTTACACTCCTGTCGGCGGGGATATTCTTTTCATTGAAGCGACGAAGATGAAGGGCAAGGGGCGCCTGACCATCACCGGTCAGGTTCGTGACGTGATGAAGGAAAGTGTGCAGGCGGCGATGAGTTACATTGCGGCCAATGCGGAGCAGTTCGGTGTGGACCCCGATTTTCGGGATACACTCGATATACACGTCCATGTGCCCGCCGCCGCCATTCCAAAGGACGGTCCCTCCGCCGGTATCACCATGCTCAGTGCGTTGACATCGTTACTGACCGATCAGGTCCTTCAAAACGATCTCGCCATGAGTGGAGAGATCACCTTGCGCGGTCAGGTACTGCCTGTTGGCGGGGTAAAGGAGAAGGTTCTGGCTGCACATCGGGCAGGGATCAAGTCTGTTATTCTGCCCCGCCGCAACGAGGATGATCTGGAGGAGATTCCTGCTTCAGTCCGCGAGGAGATTACGTTCCATCTCGTCGACGAGATGCATGAAGTGTTGGATATCGCGTTACCGAAAAAGCGGAAAGCAACGAAGTCCAAAAAGAAATCCATTGCGAAAGATGCTGAAGTTTCGTAAATTTCAGGAATAATGGATTACTGTTCAACATAATGGTGAACAATGAAAGCAACAGATAAGGCAGCACCGAAGCCGGTGAAAGTAAAACAAGTGGGAAAAGTCATCGGCATGGTGATTACCGATTGTCCCATGTGCAAAAACACGATCAGTTTCGACATACAGACCGCAAAATTCTGTCCGTATTGCAATGCGGAGGTCAGCGTCGATCTGGACAAAGTTGAGGTGATGGTGCGCGCAAGCCGCAACGTCGCGCAGAAGGGTGGTCAGAAGCGCGTCGCCTGAGTTGAGCTGACATTAAAGAATGGTCTTGATATCCCGCCGGCAGGCGGGATTTTTTTTAACGGGCAAGGAGGCTCTGCGTTGTGCGGGCCGTGTTTATCGAAGCAGATGCAGTGGTTTGATCTCAGTACTGCCGGATGACTGTAGAAGAAGATAATACACGCCCGCCGGAAGTCTTTCGTTGAATGCGTTTCGTCCATCCCACATAACGGTATATCGGCCCGGAGCATGGGCATTGAAGGGGAGGATTCGCAGTGGTCGTCCGAGTGGATCGATGATTGTCAATGTGCAGGATGCTTGCGATTCAACGGAAAGAGTGATGGTCGTTCTGTCGAAGAAGGGATTCGGAGCGATAGATGCGAGCTGTGTCTGATACGGCAGCGGGGGGCTGGCTGCATTGAGAGTTTGATCGGATATGTCACATTCCGTGGTACCGGCTTGGCGTCCAAGGACTTCACCGCCGATTAACAGCAAACGACCGTCATTGAGCAGAATGGAGGAATGGTTGCTGCGTTCCGCGAGCATCGGTGGCCCCGTATGCCACTGCGGATTGCTCTGCCAGGTATCAATGATTTCGGTACTCCGGTTCCCATGTCCGATCCGCCATGCACCCGCGATCAGAAGAAATCTGTCGTTGATCAGCGTTGCCGTGTGGTTCTTTCTGTTCTTGTTGGTGTTGGGCCACATCGTCCATTCTCCCTTCCCGTTGTTTTT